>JAJFLD010000001.1 GCA_021772875.1 Ghiorsea sp.
AACCCAGCCATCAAAGATGCCCTTATTGAATATATTCAACGTGATGGTGTGATTCATGGTCTTGATAAAGCTACCGTTGCCAAACGCGATTTTTTACAGAAGTTAAACGATACTATCTTCATACCACGCAACCTAGAATACAAGGTTCAATTCACTGGCCCGACGGGCACCAACGCTGTGGAAACAGCCTTAAAATTGGCACGTATGGTTAAAGGCCGCTCCAATATTATTGCTTTCACCAATGCCTACCATGGCCTTTCTATGGGTTCATTGGCCGTCACTGGTAACTCATTTTACCGTGATGAGTCCTACGGTGTTCGCGCCAACAGCGCATTCATCCCCTTTGATGGTTACTTGGGCTCCGATTTTGATAGCCTCGCTTATCTACGCAAACTGCTTACCGACCAAAGCAGTGGTGTGGATTTGCCTGCGGCGATTATTGTCGAAACAGTGCAAGGCGAAGGTGGCATCAATATTGCCCGCGATGAGTGGCTGCAAGGTTTGAGCGCTATCTGCCATGAGTTTGATATTTTGCTTATCATTGATGATATTCAAATGGGCAATGGCCGAACGGGAACCTTTTTCAGCTTCGAACGCTCAGGCATTACCCCTGATATGGTTACGGTCTCCAAATCCATTGGCACAGGACTACCTATGTCATTGGTATTGATGCGCCCAGAGCTGGATCAATGGAAACCAGGCGAACACACAGGGACTTTCCGTGGTAATAACTTAGCCTTTGTAGCTGCAACCAAAGCCTTGGAATACTGGGATACCCCAGATTTTGCTGAAGGGATTGTGCACAAAGGAAAACTTTTTGAGCAGGGCTTGCAGGCCATTGTCGATAAATACCCAGAGCTTGGCTGCCAATTGCGCGGCGTAGGTATGGTTTGGGGCATAGAGTTTGAAGATGAAGGATTCCCCAGCTCCATCTCTGAAGAAGCATTTAGCCGCCAGCTCATCATTGAAACCGCTGGTGCCAAAGGGCAGGTGCTCAAATTTTTACCTGCACTGACCATTGAAGAAGCCATTATCAAAGAAGGCTTGGATATTATTGACCAATCCATTGAAGCGGTATTAAAAACGCGTCAAAACTTACGTGATGGTATCCTGTAATGATTGTTCGCCACCTAGAAGACATCATCAACAGCAAGCGCGATGTACGTGCTGAAAATGGTAATTGGGAAAGTCGGCGACTCATTCTCAATAATGATGCCGTGGGTTTTTCGCTGCATGATACCATTATCCATGCAGGTACGGAGACATTGCTTTGGTATAAACATCATATTGAGGCCGTGTACTGCATCGAAGGCGAAGGTGAGGTGGAAACCACTGAAAGTGGTGAAACATACACCATCAAAGCTGGCTCAGTTTATCTGCTCAATGGTAATGAACGCCACTGGTTACGAGCCAGAACCACCATGCGCATGATTTGTGTATTCAATCCACCAGTGACAGGCACGGAAACCCATGATACCGATGGGGCATATCGGCCTGGAGCACAAGTGGAGTCTGAAACAGATAAGCTGTAATATGACACATACAGTCGAAAAAATCGGCGGCAGTTCAATGAGTAATTTTGCTGCTGTTCGTCAAAACATTATTCTTCGGCCTGCTGTGATGGGCGACTCACTCTACCGTCGCATTATCGTCGTCTCTGCCTATGGCGGGATGACAGACCTGCTGCTCGAACATAAAAAAAGCGGCAAACCTGGCATCTTCTCGCTGTTTGCCGAAGGCATCAACGATGACAGCTGGCGTGATGCGCTGACAGCACTTGAAGCCGAGATGTTTGCCATCAATGCTCAGTTGTTCAGTGATGCCGAACTGCTGACAAAAGCCAACGATTTTATCAGTGAACGACTGGAAGATTCCAGACGTTGCCTATCAGATTTGCAAAGCCTCTGTCACCACGGTCACTTTTCTCTCGAATCACATCTGGCAACCGTGAAAGAGATGCTCGCCAGCATAGGCGAAGCGCACAGTGCTTGGAATACAGCCACGCTGCTACGTGATGAAGGTATCAACACCTGTTATGTCGATCTCACGGGTTGGCGTTCGAATGACCAAGTGCCGCTGGATGAACGCATTCAATCGGCATTTATCAATATTGATTTGGGCAGCGAATTACCTATCGTCACTGGTTATGCCCACAGCGATTCTGGTCTGATGTCGGCCTTTGACCGTGGTTACAGCGAGATGATTTTCAGTCGTATCGCTGTATTAACCAAAGCCAGTGAAACAGTGATTCACAAGGAATTTCACCTCAGCAGTGCCGATCCACGTGTGGTTGGTGAAGATCGTGCTGTGCCTATTGGTCGCACCAACTACGATGTCGCCGATCAACTTGCTAATCTTGGCATGGAGGCAATCCATCCACGTGCCGCCAAAGGGCTGCGCCGCAACAATATCCCTCTACGGGTAAAAAACACCTTTGAACCAGAACATTCTGGCACGCTAATCACCAGCGACTACCGAAGCAGCAAACCCCGTGTGGAAATCATCGCTGGCCGTAAAGGCATCTATGCACTGGAGCTGTTTGATCAAGATATGGTGGGCAATGTCGATGAATACGATAAACAGATTCTTACCACCATCCGCCGATTTCGAGCACATATTGTCTCCAAGGATATCAATGCCAACAGCATCACCCACTATTTGTTTACCAACCTGAAAACTGTGCGCCGTATACGCGCTGCGCTGGAAAAGGTTTATCTGGAGGCTGAGATTAATCAACAGAAGGTAGCCATTGTCTCAGCCATTGGCAGTGATATGCAGGTCACAGGTATTCTCGCCAAAGCTGTCGGTGCGCTGGCAGAAAACGGCATCAGCATACTGGCCATGCACCAGTCCATGCGGCAGGTGGATATGCAGTTTGTCATCAATGAAGATGACTACGATGCAGCCATCAAAGGGCTTCATCGCAAGCTTGTCGAAGTGCATGACCATGGAAGGGCCATATGCCTTGCATCCTGAATCTAAGTACGGCTAAACAGCTATGAATATGACCATGATAAGCTTTGTCGGTTTCCTGCTGGTCTTCGCACTTATTGGCATTGCTTCCATGTACCGACGCAAGCCCAACACCACCGACTACCTCGTTGCCGGGCGCAGCGTCTCCCCTTGGCTGGCAGCACTCTCGGCCGTGGCGACCAACAACAGCGGCTTTATGTTTATTGGTATGATTGGCCTCACCTACACCACTGGTCTTTCCTCCATTTGGCTGATGTTAGGCTGGATTACTGGCGATCTGATCGCCTCACTACTTATCATGAAGCAAGTCCGCACCGCCACCGAAACGCAGGATACCCACTCCTTTGGTGGCCTACTCGCCGATTGGCACGGCAATCATTTCAACCGACTGCGGCGAATTACAGGTATTTTGACCATTCTCTTTCTTGGTGCTTATGCCGCCGCCCAGTTCACTGCTGGCAGTAAGGCTTTGCATGTGCTCTTCGGCTGGGATCTCTCTAGTGGTGCCATGATTGGCGCAGCCATGGTCTTGCTCTACAGCTATGGTGGTGGCATTCGGGCATCGATTTGGACTGATGCAGCCCAATCCATTGTCATGATTTTCTCCATGATGCTGTTGATGTGGGTCGCCATCGATTTTCTCGGCACACCAGCGCAGATAAGCCAATCACTCACCAATGTCTCCCCGACTTTCATGAATTGGTTTCCTGAAGGTTCATGGTTAACAATCTCCTTATTTGTTGCAGGCTGGGTTTTCGCTGGTTTTGGCGTAGCTGGCCAGCCCCACATTATTATCCGCTATATGGCGCTGGATGATGCCGAAAACATCAACCGCTTTCGCGCATGGTATTATGCATGGTTCACCGCATTTTATGCTGCCACCATCGTTGTTGGACTACTGGCGCGGCTGCTGCTACCTGATGCGGGATCTTTTGATGCCGAACTGGCGCTACCCATGATTTCACAACAACTACTGCCTGATGTTTTTGTTGGTTTGATACTGGCTGGACTCTTCGCCGCCACCATGTCTACCGCTGATTCGCTGGTTCTCTCCTGCTCGGCATCCATCACACGCGACCTGCTGCCCGAACATAAGGCAGGTTATGGCACGACCAAACTGGCTACAGCGATAGTGGTGATGATTGCGCTGGGATTATCACTCTCTGGCAACCAGAGTGTTTTTGCGCTGGTTCTCATTGCTTGGGGTCTGCTGGCATCTGCTTTTGCGCCACTGCTCACCATCTATGCGCTGGGTTATCGGCCTACGGAAAACGCAGCCTTAGCCATGATGGCTGTCGGCGTCACCACCTTTCTATTGTGGCGCGCGCTTGGTCTCTCCAGTATGGCATATGAAGTGATGCCTGCCATCATCGTTGGTATTGGCCTCTATTTCATCCTACCTAAGCGCCTGCAATATCAATCGAAAGCCATCGAACAAGTGCATAACCACATGTCTCGTGACCCACAGCAAAAACCAGATTAGCCTTGGCATTAACACAAGCACTTGTTTTCATACCCATCGAAACACCAAGCTATTTTTTAAAATCGCACCTTTTAAGGAGACCTTGATTCATTTATGGACCCATTTCTAAAATCGCTGGCACTGTTTTTGGTGCTCTTCAACCCCTTCCTGATGAGCATTTATCTGTTGGATCTCATCCAAGAACTCAGTTTTCGAACATTTCTACAGGTCTTGGTTCGAGCCAGCTGTATCAGCGGCGTGGTTTTTTTACTGTTTGCTTGGGGTGGCGAGGCCATCTTCACCGATATTTTACAAGTCGAATTCGCTTCCTTCCTGATTTTTGGTGGGTTGGTAATTTTTCTTATCGCCATGCAGATGTTATTTATCGGCAGTGATGCCATCAAACGCATGCGCGGCGGCAATCCTGAACATATTTCTGGCTCTATTGCCATGCCATTCATGATTGGCCCGGGCACCATCAGTGCCAGTGTGTTGGCAGGTTCGACACTGAGTTACCCAATGGCTGCTGGCAGCATCGTATTATCCCTTTTCCTTACCATTATCATGCTGGCAGTGCTTAAATATGCCTTTGATATCATCAAGGTGCGCAATGCCAGTTTGCTCGAACGTTATATCGACATCACTGGCCGAGCAGGCGCATTGCTCACTGGCACTATCGGTGTGCAAATGATTATACAGGGCGTGCGTCACCTCAGCTGATGTTGAACACAGCACTGTCAGCTATGAACTTCGTGTTTTAGCTGCTACGCTTACATCAGTAAGTACAAAAGTGGAAAGAGCTTCTATGCAAACAAGCCTGCACCAAAAAATATTATGCAATGGCTACATGCCATTGCTGCCTATTTTTCTCTGGAACATACTTTTTATGGCAAAACTACCCCCTGCTTACCAAGCCAACACCTTTAATGCTGATATTCC
>JAJFLD010000002.1 GCA_021772875.1 Ghiorsea sp.
CCCTCAAATTCAGCAGATACACTCTTCTTTGATGGTGCATGATGCGAAACGACTACCGTTTCACCATCAAACTGTTTATTCAGCTCTTTCTTTAACCAAGCTACATTGGTTTCAAAAAGACTCTGCACAAACTGTTTATCAAATTTTGTACTCAGCGCAGGAATAATATTGGCAGCGTCAGGATCGAGCATCCGCTCAACATGCGTTACGTCTGTCCACATCGTTGTACCAATAAAACGAATCCCGTTTAGCACAACAGTTTCATTATCTAAAACAATAACATTTGAGCCCTTTACTACATCTCTCATTGCGTTGATATGCTCAGCCATCGTTTGAGTAGCAGCGTGGTATTCATGGTTTCCTGCCACATAAACCACGGGAATAGTAAATGTCTCTACCGCCCATTCCACGCCCTTTGTTCCCACGCCAATATCACCAGCTAGAACAACAATATCAGCATCACATTCCACACCCCGAATAGGCGCTTTTTCGAGATGAATATCGGATAAAACTTGTATTTTTATTTTTCTCTCCGTTAAAAATCCATCAAGTTTTCAGGCGTGGCACCGCTTTTCCTTGCTGTGCCAATGATGCCGTCTTCAGCATATTGAAACTTCTCTTTCTCTTTTGCAGCTTCCTCTTTCGTGGCTTTTGGCTCAACATGTTCAACTACCCTTGGTGGTTTAGGAGTTAATATTTTTATTTCATCATCTTTCTTTGGCTCATCACTACACCCGATTAAACCTAACAGCATAACTACGCAAATTATTGTTTTCATTCCCCTCTCCTTTAGCAATTCAGCAAATCTTCAGGCGTAGCACCACGTTTAAAAGTCTTGCCTTAAATTCTGTCTTCAGCATATGATTTTTTTACGTTATATGAATTCCCAACAACGATTCTTTCACTACTTCAGTCGTAGCCTGCCCACCCTCATCATCCAATCTCGAAGCTGTCGTGCCACGCCTAAAACATCTATATACGATTAAGTGCGATGTTCTACGGTTTATAGCGCAAACATAGATTCTCTACTAATGACTTGATTTCTCTGACGCTAAACTGTGCATCTTTAGACACAGTGGGTAAATGCCAAAAGTGACCCGAAAGGATTTAATAGCACTCTAAGAAATCATGTGACGCCGAGTATTTTTAGCTAATGGGTTGATTCTGTTTCACTATTTCGCTGCGATTAACTCAATCGCATTGCCATCATCATCGTAAAAGAATAATGCATCTCGACCAGATTTACTTTTGCTGTAAGCCAGACCAAGTTCATCCAGTTTGGCCATTACTTCCGCTAAACTTGTAACGGCCAATGCTATATGTCGGTAACGACCACCATGTGTTGGTCGTTGGCTATTGGCATCAGGGTTTTTCAGCTTCATCAAATGCAACTGTTGCCCACCACCAAGCTTAAAAAACAAACCCTCAAACTTTAAATCTGGGCGGGCATCGCGCTCAAGCCCTAAAATATCGCCGTATACATGCGCTGCTTTGTCTAAATCGGCAACGATGATAGCCACATGATGTAATGTTGGGCTCATAGACTCATCCTTCTCACCAAATCGTGCGTGGAAATCACACGGTCGATAAACAAAATACCGTCCAAATGATCAATTTCATGTTGAATCACCCGCGCTTCAAATGCTTTGCTTGATATTTTATGCACCTGACCTTGAGCATCCTGATAACGCACCGTAATACGTCGCGATCTAGGCACTGTGCCCACCCATTCAGGCACCGACAAACAACCTTCCCTACCCAGCACTTCACCATCTCGCTCAATAATTTCAGGGTTTACCATCAACAAGCGCCCATGATTTTTGCACGAGCGCAAAGCCAAAGTACAATCCACCACAATCACACGTTGCAACATACCAAGTTGCGGCGCTGCAATACCCACTCCGCCAGGTCCTGCCAGCATGGATGTTTCCAAATCTGTGAGAAGTGCTTGAAGTTGGGGGTTAAAATCAATTACTGGTTGTGAAATTTGCCGCAAACGTTCGTCGGGCAAAGTTAAAAGCGCTAACATAGGTGAAGTTACATCACATCATCATCAAGCTCATGAACTTCTATGGAAACAGCCAAATCCAACGAGACTTTTTTAAGCTTTGTTTTCAGCTTAGCCAAAGCATCACCAGCCACAGCTTCAAGCGCCATCATATACAAATAACCACTACCCGAAGCACGTGAACGCGTAGAAACATCCACAATGGATACACCCAGCGTTGCCATGGCATCAGTCACGGCAAAAACAATGCCTGGTTTATCTGCACCATTCACTGTAATGACACAATCGGGTTCTTGTGGAATATGTTCGGCTTCAGTGTCAGCTAATATTTGCGATTGCACAGTGAGCCCTGTGCGCTGCTCAAGCTCAGACAAAGTTGCTTTTAAAGCGCCCAAACCATCTTTTTGTGCCATCTCAACAATCATCATCATGGTAAATCGGCCGCGCAGCACAGTCATCGAAGAGTCTTCAATATTGGCCTTAACATGTAGCAAAGCTTCACTCACATCACGCACAATGCCTGCCCTATCTTTACCTGAAATGGATAATAACACTGATTGTTTCATCGCTTCACCTCTGTGGTTTACTGCTCATTTCTTTATTAGTGGGACACACCATCTCTTCGAATAACTTTGATAAAGGTTAACCATAAAATATAAATATCAAAGGAAAATGACTTTCTCTGCAAATATTCAACATCCAAAGCAACCTTTTCTGGAATAGGCAACTCATCGCGCCCATTCACCTGCGCCCAACCTGTTAGCCCTGGTTTGAGCAAATGCGCACCCTGCTCTGTGCGCAAAGCAATCAAATCATCCTGATTAAACAATGCAGGGCGTGGCCCCACAAAACTCATGTCACCCTTTAATATGCACCATAATTGTGGCAGCTCATCCAAACTCGATTTGCGCAAAAAATCACCAATGGGTGTAAGGGCACTTTTCGGGTCTTGCAACAAATGCGTTGCAACAGCGGGTGTATCCACTTTCATGCTGCGAAACTTCGGCATTTTAAAAACCTTATTCTCTTTACCTACACGATTTGACCAATAAAGTGCTGACCCTTTTGAGGTAAACCACACTGCCAAGAACACCAATAATATGGGTCCCACTAAGATTAATGCAACAAAACAGGCGAACAGAATATCAAAGGTTCTTTTCATGCAAATAAGCCTCTGCTGTTTTTTTAAGCTGTTCATCCATGGTTACCACTGGCTTCCAACCCAATAGTTTTCGTGCCTTGCTGCTATCCACTTGTAAGGAACCAAAGAGCCTATCAGCAATCCTTCCTTTACCGACAAGCTTTAGAAAATATGACATCATAAATACAGGAGTGGGTAACAGAATCAGTCTTTTTTCAAATGCCTTCGCCATTTTCTGAAGTAACTGAGTCGTAGAAACATCTTCACCATCTGAAATGAGAAACACCTGATTGGCTGCCTTGGGATGATCAATACAAGTAACAATAAAATCTATCAAATTATTTATTGCAACAAAACTACGTTTATTTTTTATTGCACCGAACGGCAGTACCCTTGTTTGAGATATTAAACCTAACAAAAGTTTAAAATTTCCAGGTGCGCCAGCCCCATAAACTAAAGGAGGTCTAATGATCGTGACTTCCATCTGACCAAACACTGCCATATCCAACAAAGCTATTTCAGCCTCATGCTTAGAAATTGCATAATCTTCTGCAGGCTTCGGCACATCACTTTCCGAGAAGGGCACGCGGTTCAAATTCCCATTAACTCCAATAGAGCTTATAAAAACAAACCGTTTCACCCCCGCATCCTGAGCCAGAGATGCCAAAGCTATTGTTGCATCTCTATTTGTTCTTCGGAATTCTTCTAGCGGTTCATTCAAATCTTCTTTTAAGATATGAGCCCTACCTGACAAATGAACTAATGTGTCTATGCCGCGTAGCCCTTGCTTTAAGCGCTCCAAGTCATCAGGCCTTGCAGCCTCTATATCGGCGAGAATGTTCAAATCGCTGAGCGCCACTTGCTCCACGATCTCAGTCAAGGACTTTTCTTTCCTCACTAACGCGCGCACATGAAAACCATGGGTCAACATATTGCTTAACAAGGCTCCGCCTACAAACCCTGTTGCGCCAGTGATAAATATACGGTGTGTGTTAATCCAAAACCCCTATTTGCCTAGCCAAAATAGGAGCTTTGGCTCGTAAAAAACCTCGTGCCGCATAATGCAAAAAATAATAACATGTTTTCACTAGCGAAAGCTGTTCAATATTTCGATATAACCGCCATGTCTCTGCCGCCATATTTAATTTTTTTGCAGAACTTTGCCCACTATGTACCCGGTACTTAGCTAAAATTTGTTGCATGCCATACGCCTTTTCACCTTTCCGTAGCAGTAAAAGCCAAAGTGCAAAATCTTCTCTTTTGGTATTTTCTGGCATATAAATTTTTCCATAGAATTCAGTATCATAAATAGCAGTCAAACAACCTATTACGTTCGTTTTTAACAAATCCAAATAGCTCACCTTAGCAGGAACACCAATATTACCAATATGCACTCCAAACTCATCAATCTTTTCATATGCGCCAAAAGAAAAATGCACATTATTTTCCTGCATAAACAATAATTGTTTTTCAAGCTTATCTTCGACCCAAAGGTCATCACAGTCCAAGAATGCAATATACCGCCCCTGAGCACTATCAATGGCAACATTACGCGCTCCTGCCGCTCCTACACCTTTTGATAACCCTATGATTTTAACTCGGTCATCTTTCGCCCTAAAACGCTGAGCCATTTCAAGCGACCTGTCCGTTGAGCAGTCATCAACCACCAAGACTTCAAATAACTGATATGTTTGTTTTAGAACGGAACGAAGAGTTTCTTCAATAAATTGTTCCGCATTATACATGGGAATAATAATACTAACTTGAACCAAATCAATATCTCCTCAATTACCATGAAAAATAATTCCTTTACCAAATCTTGCTTTGAAAAAGATCTAGCTGTTTCGTAGAGCAAAATTACGTATCAACCTATTCACAGGCTTCTCAAAAAACATAAATACAAAAATAGAGACCATCAGTAGCATGAAAAAATAAAGTGCAAAGTTCCCTAAGCCCGTTAATCCTACCCACTTCTGAACATAGGCCGCAAATAACATATGAATCGGCACCTGTAAAATATACATCGCATAGCTAGCTTCACCAAGAAGCACTAGTGGACGAAGGCTTAGCACCCGCACAATTTGAGAACGGCAAACACTGACGGCAAGAATCAGTATAAGAAAAAAAGGTGCATATAAACTTGAACCATAAGGTAGCTTAAAGCCTAGCGTATTATTAATTAGCCCTTGATGCCCCAATAAATAAACGATTACTGCGCCACTACCAACAACTAGAATTACCGAAACCAAATTGTTTTCAATAACATAACCACTTTGCTTGAACCAAATCCCTCCAGACACACCAAGCAAAAAACTGCACAAATGTGTTAACGGGAAGTAATAAATAAGATCATGCGAAAGTGATGGGTAGCCAGTATAAAAGCCAACTGAAAGCGACCACGCTAGCACCCCTTGGGTCAGCAAGTAAAAGGCTGAAGCAAAAAGAACAATCAACAACACCGAAACTTGATGCTTTTTTAAGATCCAGATCAATATTGGAAACAACAGGTAGAAAAACAGTTCAACTGAAAGCGACCACCCTGGGAAATTAAGCGATAATGGAAAGGGGGATACCCAAGCTTGTAATAACAAAACATTTAATAATAGAGCTTGAGAATTTATGTGATTTCTCTCTAAAAGCAAAAAAATTAACAGTGCCAGAAAATATATAGGCAGAATTCGTGCAGCTCTTGCAATCCAGAACGCCTTGAATTTAACATCTCGATTATGATTTGAAACAGACAAAACAAAACCTGAGAGCACAAAGAAAAATGTAACCATTTGAGGACCTGCAGTTAAGATAGGCCACCAATCCGTAGCATTCCGCGCATAATGAAAAATAACTACAATTGCTGCTGCCACAAAGCGAAAAACTGTTAACTCTTCTATTCGCATAGGCACCATTCTTTACATGAAGATAATATCAAAACCCTACCAAGCCCTTTAAAAAGCTTCAAATTTCACACCATGGTAACAACTCCACCAAAATAGGCCTGTTGTTAAAGTATGGCATAGTAATCCCAAATGAAAAAGCAACGCAATTTGAAAAAAAAGTAAAAACACTCAAACCCCTGTTAGCACTATTCTAACGATGAATTAGGGTCAGATACCGTCTTGGCAGTCAAGCAGTTTTAACCTGAAACTTTGGATTAAATGGTTGTCCATGTTTTAGTACACCATAAATGATATGCACCAATTTCCGCATAATAGCGCCCACTATTAGCATTTTAGGTTTTCCTG
>JAJFLD010000011.1 GCA_021772875.1 Ghiorsea sp.
GCGGGTACAACCCATTTACCATCACGAATCGAATAACTTTTACGCAAAACTTCATGTTTAACATCAAACAATTGCTCGGTATATAAACCCGACACATCTGAAGAATTATCACCTAAAAAATAGGTGTACATACCCTTATCTTCAAGCGGCATTTTTTGTCCGTTGATATACAAAACATTATCAATGTATTCAATGGTATCACCTGCAATGCCTACAACGCGTTTGATATAATCCTTGCTGCGGTCTTCTGGGTAATCAAAAACAACCACATCACCACGGTTGGCTTGAGATGCTAGAAATTGAATATCTGTAAAAGGAATACGAAATCCATAATTATAACGACTGACAAACAAATAGTCGCCAACTTCTAAAGTTGGCACCATGCTCGAGGATGGTATTTTGAAAGGTGCAACAATAAAGCTACGAATCACCACTGCAAACAAGACAATCACAATAATGCTTTCTAGCCATTCGCGCCAAGCTGGTTTGCCCGATTTTTCTGCTATATTTGCTTCTAGATCTTTCATACTTTCACTCATGATTCATCACCTAGTTTTAAGACAGCAAGAAATGCTGTTTGTGGCACTTCCACGCTGCCTATTGATTTCATCCGTTTCTTACCCTTCTTTTGTTTTTCCAGCAGCTTACGCTTACGTGAGATATCACCACCATAACATTTAGCCGTTACATTTTTGCGCACACCTTTTACTGTTTCCCGCGCCAAAATCTTGCCGCCAATCGCGGCTTGAATCGGCACATCAAATTGATGTCTTGGAATCAATTCACGCAATTTTTTCACCAGTGCACGGCCACGTGTTTCGGCAATTGATTTATGTACAATCAAAGACAATGCATCTACAGGTTCGGCATGCACCAACACATCCATCTTCACCACATCTTCGGTGCGAAAATCTGCCAATTCATAATCCATAGAGGCATAACCACGAGAAATTGATTTCAGTTTATCATAAAAATCAATCACCATATCAGCCAAAGGTAGGTTGTAAGTCAACATCACCCTGCCCTGACCAATGAATTTCATATCTTGTTGAATACCACGCCTGTCTTGACATAGCTTCATCATCACGCCAACAAATTCCTCGGGCATAAAGATATGCGCCAACACCGTAGGTTCTTTAACTTCCTTAATTTCTGCGGCATCTGGAAAACCACTAGGGTTTGAAATTTCCTTGGTTTCACCATCGTTTAAAGTGACCTGGTAAACCACACTTGGTGCGGTCGTAATCAAATCTAAATCATATTCACGCTCTAAACGTTCTTGAATAATTTCCATGTGCAACAGCCCTAAAAAACCACAACGAAACCCAAGGCCAAGTGCCGATGAACTCTCCATTTCATAGGTGAACGATGGATCATTCATATTTAGTTTTTCAAGCGAGTCACGTAGTTCGGCGTAATCATTGGAATCTACAGGATAGAGCCCCGAAAAGACCATGGCTTTGGGTTCTCTAAAACCTGGCAATTGCTCTTCTGCGGCATTTTTATCCAAAGTTACAGTATCACCCACCCGCAAATCAGCAAGAGTCTTGATACCACAAATCATAAAACCCACATCACCAGAGATCAGCGAGCCCGTGGGCACAGGTGCTGGTGTAAAGATACCCAAATTATTAATGTCATAACGTTTATCGTTGGACATCAACTTGATTTTATCCCCTTTTTTCATGGCTCCATCAAAGATACGAATCAATGCCACGGCACCCACATAAGAATCAAACCAAGAATCAATAATTAAAGCACGGAGTGGTTTATCATCTTGGTTTAGAGGTGCGGGAATACGGTTAACTACAGCCTCAAGCACATCCATAATACCTTCACCTGTCTTGGCAGAGACGGCAATAGCATCGGATGCATCAATGCCAATTACATCTTCAATTTGACGCTTGGCTTCTTCCACATCAGCAGAAGGCAAATCAATTTTATTAATGACTGGAATGATTTCCAAATCATTTTCCATAGCCAAGTATACATTTGCCAATGTTTGGGCTTCCACACCTTGGGTGGCATCCACAATCAACAAAGCACCTTCGCATGCTTGTAATGAGCGCGAAACCTCATAGGTAAAATCAACATGACCTGGTGTATCAATCAGGTTGAGTTTGTATTTTTCACCATCTTTGGCGGTGTATTCAAGTGTTGCCGTTTGGGCTTTGATGGTGATGCCGCGCTCTTGCTCTAATTCCATAGAATCGAGCACTTGTTTCTTCATTTCACGTTGTGAAAGCGCACCTGTTTCTTCAATCAAACGATCTGCAAGGGTTGATTTACCATGATCAATATGAGCGATAATTGAGAAGTTGCGAACATGTTGTTGTTTATAATCGGAATATGACATTGTTGCGCAGCTTAACTGTTGCTCGAACTTCTTACTAGCGCTTTTCGACATGATTTGACAAAGAGCGCTTAAGCGCCATGTTTTCACTTTTTTCGAATAAGGAGAAACGCAATTTGAACGCTGAAAAATCAATCTTATGTCCGTGTAAGTCTGGGGAAACATTGAACCAATGTTGCGGCCCTTACCATGAAGGTAAAACTGCCCCCACTGCTGAAATACTAATGCGTTCACGGTATTCCGCCTTTGTTTTGGGTTTGAGTGAATATATTTGGCAAACATGGCATCCAGACACACGCCCTGATTTGGATATTTTAGGTGGTCTCAATTTAAAATGGATCAATCTTGAAATTATTAACACTGAAACGGGCCTTGAAAATGATGATCAAGGAAAAGTTCATTTTGCGGCCAGTTATGTTACCAGCAATAAAGGAAAGACCTTGGATGAAAATAGTGATTTCGTGAAAGAAGATGATGCTTGGTTGTATGTCGATGGTGATTGCACAGTGATTGATATTTCACGCAATGATAGTTGTCCTTGCGACTCAGGGCTGAAGTTTAAACGTTGTTGTTTAAAAAATTCTTAAAAATGCAAGACCAGACCAGTATACGGCCCACTCAAACTTGTGAAAACATCTTGAGTTAATAACCAACGGTAACCAACTTTTAATGAGACATAATTATAATCATAAAGAAGTGCCAGATCATAGTCATTGATGCCTGAGGTGAATGCTGGTCTAAATTCTACGCCAAGTTTATTATCCAAATGAAGTAAAATGGGAAATGTGGAAAGGAATTGTGTGTTGTTTTCCTTACCTTCAATAACCAGCTTACCAAACCCCATGCCTATTTCTACATTTGAACCAAATGACATACGGTACAAGCCAAACATACGGGTTAAATTGAGTTGAGTCTTGGCTAATGTTTCAGTAAACTTTGTTTTGTTCATTTGTATAGCAAAAGGACCATAACCAAGCTCATAGCGGTAATCCTTAGCACTAATGCTGCTGTCTACACGTTGTTCAAAATAATCGATACGCACAAGTGGGATAAGTGGATCACCAAGCTGACGCAAAGCAAAGTCGGTACCCGTTGCTTTCATTTGCTCATGCACCGTAGCATTGGTTTTGGCTAGACTCGCTGCACCACCAGCAATTGTCAGATAAGTTAAAAATTCAAAGAAATCAGAATCTGGATCATTGTTTAAATCAGAGTTTGCATGGGGTTTGACATAGTCTTGTCTGTCATCTTTAACATAAGGTTGGAATTCGGCTTCTTGTGGATGTGTAGCCCTTTTTTCAAACATATCTAACAAACTAGGCTCAAAAGCTTGGGCAAATGTTGGCAAAAGCATAAGCAACATCACCCACGTGAGTTTAGATGTTATAGCTTTATAAATGGATTGTACCTTCAAGGTATTTCATTGCTTTACCCCCTATCGTCACCCGCTCGCCCATGAGCTCACAATGTACTTCGCCACCACGTTTTGAAACTTGTTTGGCGATGAGTTTTGTTTTACCAAGTTGCTGTGCCCAATAGGGTGTGAGTTGGGTAAAAGCGGAGCCTGTTACAGGGTCTTCATCAATACCCGAATTGGGTGCGAAAAAACGAGCAACAACATCATAGTTTTCTGATTGTGCAGTGATAATCACGCCTCTTAAATCCAATGTTTTGAGCAAATCCATGTCTGGATTAGCAGCATAAACATCCGCTTCTGTGTTCAGCACGACTAGATAATCCTCAGCCTTAAGGCATGTGAGAACACTCTGTCCAAATGCTTGATGTATAGCTCGAGGCATAAGACAAGGCACGGGTGTTTGTGTTGGGAAATCAAGCACCAATAAATCTTGTTGCCTGCTCACCTCCAAAACACCAGACTTAGAAGAAAATGAAATGGTTTCTTTACCATAAGCCAGCTCTTCAAACAAAACATAAGCTGCAGCTAAAGTGGCGTGACCACACAAATCAACCTCCACAGTCGGTGTAAACCAACGGATTTTATATTCATCACCATCGGCAATAAAAAAGGCAGTTTCAGAAAGGTTGTTTTCAGCCGCGATGTTTTGCATTTGCTCATCGCTTAGCCACGTTTCTAATGGGCATATAGCCGCAGGATTGCCTTCAAACAACTTGCTTGCAAAAGCATCAATATACCAAATTTTTTGATTATTTATCATGGGGAAAAATACCAGAAAGATCTTCGACGTGTTTCCTCAAACGCAAACGACGGACACGATCGCGTTCTAGTTTTAAAATTTCAATGCGAAGGTTGCCCACACTTAGACAAGCCTTGCCTTCAGGCGCATCACCCAACTGCTCAACCACCAAACCACCAATGGTTGTTGCATTATTATGCGGTAAATCACTATCTAATATTTGATTGAGGTCATGTAAGTTGGCTGTGCCGCTGCAAACCCAAGAACCATCGGGTTGTTCCCACACTTCCGCAGATACAGGCACATCTGATTCATCTTCAATATCACCAACAATTTCTTCAATGATATCCTCTAAAGTAATCACACCTTCGATATCGCCAAATTCATCTACAACAATGGCCATATGTTCGTGTTTGCTTTGAAACTCAAAGAGTTGTGCCAAAGCATTGCGATTGGTTGGGACAAAGCTTGGGTTTTTCCAAATCACAGCTTGAGCCAAAGGCATGGATTTTTTACGAATTTTAAGTAAATCGCGCAAATGGATGATGCCCAATAAATTATCTGTATCACCATGGTAGACAGGATAACGTGAATGTGGATGTTTAAGTGCCTTTGCCATGCAGGCATCAATAGGGTTATCAGCATTAAGTGTGATCATATCTTTGCGCGGTGTCATCAATGATTTAATTGAAATGTCATGCAATTGCAACGCGCTCATCAACATTTGTTCACGGGCGTTATCCAGTTGGCCACTCTCAGCACTCATATCAATCATAGCTGCTAATTCTTGATGATTAAAAGCAATTTCTTGGTGTTCTTTCACTTTAAATAAACGCTGTAACACCCTGATACCTAACATCAATAAAGCAACAATAGGAGAAAATAAGCGTTGAAACCAAGTCAATAACATGGCCACACGGCAAGCAATATTTTCGGCATGGGCAACAGCAATAGTTTTGGGTAAAACTTCTGCAAAAACCAACACCACTACTGTCATAGCGATAGTGGCATACAAGATACCCGCTTTACCATATTCAGCGACAAATAACGCGGTTGCAAGGCTTGAAGCTGCGATATTGACGAAGTTATTACCAAGCAAAATAGAAGCGAGCATGCGTTCAGGTTTTCTCAGTAAATGTTCGGCATATCTTGCACCTTTATTGCCGTTTTTACGTAAGATACGCAGACGAACGCGGCGCGCTCTTGTCAGTGCGGTTTCTGAGCCTGAAAAAAACGCGGACAACAGCAAAAGGACAAACAATAAACCAATAATAATGGGTGTAGATAATTCATGTAACATCATATTTTATATCAATGGACGCTTTGAATGATTTTAACACCAAAGTAAGCCAATACCAATGCGACATAAGCAAACAAAACCATTTTGCTTGCTCTATTGTGATGCCAAGCTGCTTTTTTGCGCATATGATTTAAGGTGAGCAATACCAACCAAGCAAAAAGTGCCAACAAAACCTTATGGCTCAATAAGGCAAAATGTTGTATTTCAACCCATTGCCATGTCAAACCCGTGATAATACTTAAACCAAGCAGCCATGTTGCCCAACGTACATGTACAAATAAATAATTACTGATATCCATCAACGATGGCATAGCTTGCATAAAAAAACCTAGCCGTTTGTTTTTTAAAGCATGGTCAAGAAGAAGCTGCATGATGGCATACAAGGTTGCGATGGTTAAAATCGCATAAGCCACCACAGACAATAACAAATGACCTGTTTGCAAAAACGAATACGGTTCTACCCAATGTTCGGAGGTAAGTTCAGAGAGGAAAGGCAATAAAAAAAGAGGTATGGCTGTCAACGGCAGCAAGAGCAAACCAAGCCCTCGTACGCCATGCTGCCAAATACCCAATAAATATAAATTCTGCACGATAAGTATCGTAAAACCTGCTACTGTGGTCAGCGTCAAAACCAAACCTGTCGGGCCAACAAAACCTAATTCTAAAATCGCCACCAAAGTGCAAATAATGGATGCACCAACAATCAAACTGATATTGCGTTGGGTGCCTACATCTTCTGAGCGCATGCACACAACAATCAGCCATGTTGCCAACAAAGATAAAACACCAGCAGAGATAAACATCACATTAGAAATCATAAGCGACTTCTAACCAAGTTAAGGTTTTGAATCAATCTTTCTTGATACACCTTGCATCTTTAGCCGCTTGGCAGCATCGTTTGTTTTCAGATAAAAGGGTTAAACAGAGGCAAAATGAAACATAAAAAGAGCAAAGCCAAAATGAGTATGACCAGTAAAATCCTGATTTGGATGGTTGCTGGTTTGATGATTGGCAGCTTCATCAACAACTTTGCCGCTGACACGCCTTGGGTTCAAGATTATCTCGTTTTTGGTTTGTTTCATGTCGTTGGAGCTATTTTTATCAGCATGTTAAAGATGTTGGTGGTTCCTCTTGTCACATTTTCGCTGATTTGTGGTGTGTGTGGCATTGGTGATATTTCCAAGCTTGGCCGCGTTGGTGGTAAAGCCTTTGCGTTATTCATGCTCACCACAGCACTTGCCATTACTTTAGCCATTGCTTTGGCAACATTTTTTGCCCCAGGCCAAGGTTTTGAGCTTGCAACTGCTGCAACCAGCACCTTTACAGCGCCTGTTGCCCCGCCACTCTCACAAGTGTTTATTAATCTCATTCCATCCAATCCCGTTGCTGCTTATGCAGAAGGTAATATGTTACAAATCATCTTTTTCACCATTTTATTTGCCGTGTGCATTTTGATGATTGGTGAAAAAGGGCAACCCATTATTGATATGGCTGAGCGTTTGAATGACGTGATGATGCAAGTGGTGAACGTGGTGATGCATGTTGCACCCATTGGTGTATTTGCCTTGATGGCCAAAACATTTTCTTTGCAGGGTATTGATATCATTGTGCCTATGCTTGGTTATTTTGCCGTGTTGGTGCTTGCTTTATGCTTGCATATGACAGGCACCTTGATGATTTTACTTAAAATCTTAGGCAAAGTGAACCCACTCACCTTTTTGCGCAAAATGCGCACCGCCCAAATCTTTGCCTTTAGCACCTCAAGCTCGAATGCCACCATCCCTGTCACATTAACCACTGCCGAAAAACGCTTGGGCATAGATAACCCTACGGCCTCATT
Source organism: Ghiorsea sp. (assembly GCA_021772875.1). Classification (GTDB taxonomy): domain Bacteria; phylum Pseudomonadota; class Zetaproteobacteria; order Mariprofundales; family Mariprofundaceae; genus Ghiorsea. The sequence goes on from JAJFLD010000011.1 coordinate 7,650, forward strand.
CATCGTGCCTTTTGGCGCCACGATTAACATGGATGGCACAGCCATTATGCAAGGTGTGGCGACAGTATTCATCGCCAATGTCTATGGCATTGATTTAGGTTTAACAGGTTATCTCACTGTGATTATGATGGCAGTCTTGGCTTCTATTGGCACAGCAGGTGTGCCTGGTGTAGGTTTGATTATGCTGGCGATGGTGTTTAATCAGGTGGGGCTGCCTGTAGAAGGCATTGCTTTGATCATTGGCGTAGACCGTTTACTTGATATGATACGCACAGCTGTCAATGTTACTGGTGATGCAGCAATCACCACCATTGTAGCACGAAGTGAAAACAGCATTGATATGGATATATTTAATGATCCAGAGGCAGGCTCTATTGAAGATATGCATCTGCCTCATGCTGAAAAAGTTTAGAAACACTTCTTTATTAATGTTTTACAAGGATTAGATATGCCAGTTTACCGTTCTAGAACCACCACCGCAGGCCGCAATATGGCTGGAGCCCGTGCATTATGGCGCGCTACAGGCATGAAAGATGGCGATTTTGAAAAACCCATCATTGCCGTTGTAAATTCATTCACCCAATTTGTGCCCGGTCATGTTCACCTCAAAGACATTGGTCAAATGGTGGCGCGTGAGATTGAAGATGCTGGTGGCGTGGCCAAAGAATTTAATACCATTGCAGTGGATGATGGCATCGCTATGGGTCATGGCGGTATGTTGTATAGCTTGCCAAGCCGCGAAATTATTGCTGATTCTGTTGAATATATGGTCAATGCCCATTGTGCTGATGCTATGGTCTGTATTTCCAACTGCGATAAAATCACGCCGGGTATGTTGATGGCAGCCATGCGCTTAAATATCCCTGCGGTGTTTGTATCAGGTGGCCCCATGGAAGCGGGTAAAGTGACCATCAACAATCGTGAAAAACACCTTGATTTGGTTGATGCTATGGTGATGGCAGCCGATGATAATGAATCCGACGAAGATGTGGCAGCCGTTGAGCGCTCTGCCTGCCCTACTTGTGGATCTTGCTCTGGTATGTTCACCGCCAACTCCATGAACTGC
>JAJFLD010000101.1 GCA_021772875.1 Ghiorsea sp.
GATTTAACTGAACGTGTCGAGATTGAAGAGAAGTATAGTAAGATTTTTCAAAGCTCAAGAGATTCAATCATCATTCATGATGTTGAAGGCAATATTATTGATGCAAATCAAACAGCACTCAGGCATTTTAGTTATAATATAGAAGATATTTGTTGTGTTAATGTGAGTTGTTTGCGTTCAGATAGAAAGGCTGAGCCTGCGCAAGAAGAACTTACCTTTGCAAAACAAGCAGGTGATGGTCATTTTGTCACAGAATTGAAGAAAAAGAATGGGGATTTATTTTATGGTGAAGTAACCACTACGCATCTCGAAGTGGATCACAAACCAGTGATTCAATGTGTGATACGAGATGTTACGGAACGTGAAACACTTAAAGACCAGCTTTTACACGCGAAAAAAATGGAAGCCATTGGCACACTTGTGGGTGGCATCGCCCATGATTTTAATAATATGTTGGCAGCTATTGATGGTAATATTTATTTGGCGAAAACCAAGCTTGTGCAAGGGCATGAAGCACTGGGTAAATTAGATAACATCGAACGCCTTAGCATGCGAGCAGCACAAATGGTTAAGCAGCTACTCACCTTTGCCAGAAAAGGGCATGTGGAAATGAGCACGTTTTCTCTCAATGCATTTACCAAAGAAGCTTTGCAGTTGAGCAAAACGACTATTCCAAAAAACATACATCACACCTGTACGTTAAGTGAAGATGATATGGTGATCCAAGGCAATAAAACAATGTTGCAGCAGGTGTTTATGAACTTGTTAAACAATGCCTGTGATGCGGTTTCTGAATTGGCGCAAGCTGAAATATATTGCAGATTAGAGGCTGTTGAGCTTAGCGATGCAACGGCAAATACGTTGTCGGGCTTAAAAGGTGGGCATTATGCTTGTTTTACTGTGCGTGATAATGGACATGGTATTACCAAAGATAACCTTGAAAATATTTTCGAGCCATTTTTTTCGACCAAAGAAACAGGTAAAGGTACGGGTTTAGGGCTTGCCATGGTTTATGGTGCTGTTAAAACGCACCATGGTGGTATTAGTGTTGAAAGCCACGTGGGTGTTGGCACAACATTTCGACTTTATTTTCCTCAGCAAACACAATGGCTTAAGCAAACACAGGGAGATGATGACAACACCATTGCAGTAGGAGATGAAACCATTTTATTGGTGGATGATGACTGTGATGTGCGTGCGGCAACTTGTGGTGTGCTGGAGGAGCTGGGTTATAAAGTTTTAGAAGCTTCGAGTGGGCAAGAGGCACTGGATGTGTTTAAAGACAAGCAGCATACGATTGATGGGGTGATTTGTGATGTTGTCATGCCTGAGATGAGTGGGATTGAGCTTATCAAAGCCATTCGACAAATCGATAAACTTAAACCTGTTATCCTAGCTTCTGGTGGCGATGTTGATTTTATTTTAGATGGTGAGGTGGATATGGGGCAAGTGGAACTCATGCCCAAGCCATTCTCCTACGAAAAGCTTAGTCGGATGTTACGCAAGTCATTTGAAGCATAAAAAAGGGCGGCTTAAGAGCCACCCTTTTTTAATTTCCCAAGTTGCGGATATTTATTTATTCACCAGCGAGGCTGAAAGTTCGGGGCTTTCAGCGAATGTTTTTAACTTCTGTGCCCGAGAGGGGTGACGAAGTTTACGCAATGCTTTGGCTTCGATTTGACGAATCCGTTCACGGGTGACGTTAAATTGTTTGCCCACTTCTTCTAGGGTGTGGTCGGTATTCATGCCAATACCAAAACGCATGCGTAATACTTTTTGTTCACGGTCAGTTAAGTTTTCTAAAACTTCATGTGTCGCTTCACGTAAAGCTTCTGTTACTGCCGTATCCAATGGGTTTTCAGCTTTCACATCTTGGACGAAATCACCCAAGCTGGTATCGTCGTCATCACCCACAGGTGTGTCTAAAGAAACGGGCTCTTTGGCCACTTCTAAAATTTGCTCTACCTTTTCAATGGGCATTTCAAGAAATTTGGCAAGTTCTTCAGGGCTTGGTTCTCTTCCCGTTTCTTGCGCAATTTGACGCGAAATACGCATGATTTTATTGATGGTTTCAATCATGTGTACAGGAATACGAATCGTACGCGCTTGATCGGCGATTGAACGTGTAATGGCCTGACGAATCCACCAAGTTGCATAAGTGGAAAACTTATAACCACGACGCCATTCAAACTTATCCACGGCTTTCATCAAGCCAATATTGCCTTCTTGGATAAGGTCGAGGAAACCAAGGCCACGATTGGTGTATTTCTTCGCAATTGAAATCACTAGACGTAAGTTAGCTTCAATCATTTCACGTTTGGCTTGGCGCATTTTGGCTTCGCCCATGGTCAATTTACGCGCTACATCTTTTAGCTCATAAACATCCATTTCACTTTCTTGTTCAACGCGTTTTAAGCGGCGTTGGTTTTCACGAATTTTCGTGGATGATAAATTGATAGCTTCAACCCATTTTGCTTCAGGATGAAGTTTGATGACATCGGTTAGCCATTTTTCATCTGTCAAACGTGTAGGGAATGTTTCTAAGAATAATTTGCGAGGCATTTTTGCTTTTAGTGCTTGATCGCGAATGGCGCGTTCATATTTACGCACACGCTCGACTGCATTTTTAAAGCGTTGTACCAGCATGATAAGTTGTTTGTTGGAGAAAGGAATGGTGACCAATTCAAACAACATTGCGTTTAAAACTTCGGAGGAGCGCGCAGCGAGTTTCTTATCGCGTGGTTTGCGCACACGATCTTGGCGAAGTTGCAGGAATTCTTCTTGCAATACTTTGGCTTTTTCAAAATGCTCTAGGGCGCTTTCGAGTTGTTCTTCTTTGGTGATGATGGTTTCTTCCATGGGGGTACCATCAGGTGTTGCTGTACGTGCTTTGATGGCAGCAGCCAAGTCTTCAGCATTCATTTTAGGTTTGGCATCAATCAAGTCGTCATCATCAGAAGCACTTTTATTCATGCGATTTTCATATTCAGCAATAGCCGCAGCATTAACCACTTTGTCATCAATATCTAAGATATCTTTGAAGTTTGGTTCTTCATCAAGCTCTAGTGCTTCGTCACGAATTTCGATGACACGCTCACCCAAATGCATGATTTCACGGAATGTTGCAGGGCATAAACAAATAGCTTCATGCACTTGCATACGGCCTTCTTCGATACGGCGGGCAATTTCAATCTCACCTTCACGTGTGAGTAGCTCAACAGTTCCCATCTCGCGCAAATACATGCGTACTGGGTCATCAACACGGATGACTGTGCCTAAAGTGGTTGTGTCAGCACGAAGTGCAGAATCTTCTTTGCGCAAGCGGTCTTTGCGCATGGCGTATTCGCCAGTTGGCGCACGTTGAGGGTCTACAACTTCAACACCCATTTCGGTGAATAAGTTAATAATGCCTTCAACTTGATTGGCATCCACTAAACCTTTTGGTAAATGGCTATTTAGCTCATCATAAGTGATGTAGCCAGCTTCCTTACCCTTGGCCATAAGTGTGCCAAGTTCTTTGATTCGTGCTTGTTCTACTTTAGCCATTGCGTAATGCCACCGTTACAGAGTTTTTTTGTTTTTTAAACTGTTATTTAATTTGTGTTGTTGGTTTCTGAGTGCCTTTAATTCTTCATTGATGCGTATAATCACTGTTAATCCTTCTGAGCGGCCACGTAGGCCATCCAGATATGTAATATGCATATCAAGCAAAAGCATTTGAAACTCATCATCTTCGACCAATGGCAGGTTCACCCAGCGTGCTATATTATGATTGTCGGGGAATTCCCGCATCAACTGTGCCGCTATATCTAATTCGGTGGTTTCTTCAACGCCTGCCAGCGAAAAGGCACGGGTGTATATCGGGTAGGCGGGGTTGGTGTCAATAAAAAAGTTAAAGGCATCTTCGGGCAAGCTACGGAAATATTTAGGTTTTTGTAGCAATGCAGCCATAAATAGGTCGTGTTTCATTGGTGAGACAATTAAACGTTGTTGCAGTTTTGGGCTTATTTGATGCCGAGCTGAAGCCGTAAATTGAGGGCGTTTTTGCTGCTGTAGAGCTACACCACTGATTTTTTCAATTTCACTTTGCCATGCTTGACGCAGGTAATTATCGCTCATATTGAGTAACATTTGGTCTGCTTTTTTTGCCATGCGTGCTCTACCTTCTGCACCATCACCGGCAATGTTTTTTAACCCAGTAAGCCAAGTTTCAAGCATAGGTTTAGCATCGTCGTTTAAGCGTTTCTCAAAAGCTTCCTTGCCTTCTTTTTGTAATAATGTATCGGGATCTTCGCCATCGGGCAGGTATAAGAATTTGGGTGAATGTTCGGTTTTCAAGAGTGGTAACATGCGCTCAATAGAACGCCAGGCTGCTTGCCTACCAGCACGGTCGCCATCAAAGCAGAATATTGGTGCTTCATGCAACCTTAAAATATTTTGTAATTGCGGCTCTGTGATCGCAGTGCCAAGTGGGGCAACGGCATAAGGCAAGTCATATGCCGCCATGGCCAATACATCCATATAACCTTCAACAACAACCAACATTTTATGTTTGCGTACAAACTCACGGTGTTCGGAATAACCATATAATAAATTTGATTTATGATAAAAATCTGTTTCTGGAGAATTAAGGTATTTTGGCTCGCCATCACCCAAAATTCGGCCGCCAAAACCAACAACATGCCCTTGTTTATCGCGGATAGGAAACATAACCCTTTCACGGAAACGATCGGCAAAACCACGTTCGTTGGAGACCAAGACACCGATAGATTCTAGCTGTTGCAATATTTTTGGCTCATCACCAAAACAGCGTTTCATGAAACCATAGCCTGCTGGGGCATAACCCAATTGGTACCGTTGTATGATGGTTGCAGGTAGTTTGCGTTGCGTAAAATATAAGCTGGCCTTTTTCCCTTCATCGCTTTGTAAGCAACGCGCAAAAACACCTGCAACTTTTGTTAATAAATCTAAGCCCTGTTTTTTTCGTGCTTCTTCTTTAGGGTTTTTAACATACGAAGCAGGAATAGGCATACCTGCTTTTTGGGCGAGAAATTCCACTGCTTCGGGGAAGGGATAACCATCATGTTCCATCAAAAAACGAAAAGCATTGCCGCCCTTGCCGCAGCCAAAACAATAATACATTTGTTTATCTACAGATACGGAAAACGAAGGTGTTTTTTCATGGTGAAAAGGGCAGAGCCCAACCAGGTTTGCCCCTGAAGGTTTTAGCTCAACATGGCGTGCAATAATGGCGGCCAAATCGGTTCGGGAAATAAGTTCATCTAAAAATGTGGGGGAAAACTGAGCCATATGTAGCTTTTATAGGGCATGCCGATTGTAAATTCAACCTTGGAGATGTTTTTGTTGATAAAAGTCAAACCTTTGGCTTTGCGAGAACCACTTGATTACGCCCATTTTGTTTAGCGTGATACAGTGCTTCATCGGCGCGTTTGAGCCAGCTGGCAATGGTTTCATCGGCCAAACGTTCGGCCGCACCCATGCTAACTTTCACATCAATATTGCCATGCTGAGTGTCAAAAACTGAGGCTTCAATTTCTTTGCGAATGCTTTCGGCCAAAGCAAGCCCTTGCGTTATGTTATTTTCAGGCAAAACAATGCAAAACTCTTCGCCACCCAATCGTGCGACCATATCCGTGCTGCGCGTATTGGTTTTGAGTAAGTGGGCAAGCTTCTCTAAGACAGCATCGCCAGCATCATGTCCATATTGATCGTTGATGCGTTTAAAATGATCAATATCAATCATTAAAAATATAGTTGATATATCATCAGGCAGTTGGTTAAAGAAATCTCTTAATTTTCGGCGATTGCCTAGGCCAGTTAAGGGGTCGCTCATGGCTTGTGCTTCGGCATGTTCTAGACGTTTGGTTAAGCTGTTCATTTGCTCTATCTGGGCAGTGATGGTGCCTTTAACCTGTTGGCTGGCATGGCTAAGTTTCTGCCCCGCTTTAAGAATATTGTTTCTGGCTTGTCGAAGCATGGCTTGAGCCTGCTCAGGGTCTGATGGTAAATCTTGTTCTAACACTTGTTGTGCTTGTTTAAGCTCTATGGAGTCTGAACCAACCTCGCCAAGCACGCCATCCATAGCTTGCACTGAATCTTTCATTGCTGTTGTGAGCAGATTAAATTCCAATCGTACTTTGGCATTGCCTTGGAGATAATGACGAAGAATACGTTCAAATTGTGAAAAATTTAAGCTTAGATCATCCGTTTTTGGATGGGGTTGCCCTAATAAATCACATCCGCGGCGAATCATGCTTAAGGCTGAAGGTAAATCTTGTTGGGCTGCATCAATAAGCACCTTTCTCTCTTTGAGGTGGCTGTCAAAGGTATCCCAGGTGCTGTTGTTATCATGGTCATCATGCATGCGCTTAAGCAGTGCGCCATGTTCGGCATCAAACAATAGCGCCAACATGCTCAAGACTTTTTTATAAAGAGCAGGCTCAATATTTGGCGTGCTTTGTAAGGTTTCTAGCAGCGATAACATGCGGCGAAGTAAACTTCTAAAAGTTGTATTGTTGGTTTTGTCCGCGAGCACAACTGGACGAATACGATCTAGGCCATCCAATAACTCTGAAATCATGGTGTTTTTTTTCGACACTTTGGCTGCCTCCTTAGATGTTGGTCGATGAATGATGAGCAGGTATGATGCCATTTTTAAGAGGCTTGATTTGACTAGGTGTTTCTCACATGATTGCCACTTGGTAATACATTTGATAATAATTTTTCAGGGGTCGGTTTATGGCACTAGTAGCATCAATTCATGTTGGAGACTTCACACTTCCTGAGGTCAGCTTAAAAGATTCACATGGCAAAACACATGCATTGCTTGAGCAAATGGGTGATAACGGATTGCTGGTTGCTTTTACTTGTAATCATTGTCCTTACGCGATTGCAGTGTGGCCACGCTTGGTTCGACACGCGGCAACATTAAAAGCAATGGGCATCAACACTGTGGCCATCAACCCAAACATTCATCCAGATTTCCCAGAAGATGGTCTACCTGCGATGCAGGAGAAATTGGTGGAGTGGGCTATTGATTTCCCTTATTTGGCAGATGAGACGCAAGATGTTGCCAAAACTTTTGACGCCCAGTGTACGCCTGATATTTATATGTTTGATAAACAAGGTACGCTTTATTACCACGGTCGAATAGATGATTATTGGAAAGATGAAAGCAAAGTGACAGCAGAAGAGTTGCTTCCTGCCGCTCAAGCTTTGATCGCAGGCAAAGATGCGCCTCAACCACAACATCCAACCATTGGCTGTTCCATCAAATGGTTAGGTTAGCCTTCTAAAGGATATTGAAGGTTTAAAGGGCTGTTTTTTACAGCCCTTTTTTGTTTCTCAGAGGCTGTCTTATGATGTTGGAAGCGCGGGGTGCAGATAAAAATATAAGCGCGTTTTTTGGTGAATGATGATTTAAATATTTGTGTCTTTCTTTTTTTTAGGCAGGTTGCGGCCATATTTTTCAGGGTTGTATCCCTTTTTGGAGTGTTTTTGATATGAATATGGGTTGTGTTGTTAAAGGTATTGTCATTGCAGGTTTGTTGGCTTTAGTAGGCTTTTTTGTTGCGCCGATTGCGGGGCTTTCAAACGAAGTACCTGTGGGCTCTCTTTTTGCGATAGGTTTGTTTTTGGGCTATTTGGTTGGGGCATTGATTACGTCGAGAGCAGGTAAATTTGGCGGTCAAGGAAAAGAAGAGAACGCCAATGTCTTGTATGTGGGTAATATCCCATTCAAAGCACGTGAAGATGAAGTGCAACGTTTGTTTGAGCTTTATGGTGTTGTGAAATCAGTTCGTTTGGTGCGCGGTGGCCCGAGTCGTCGCCCTAAAGGTTATGGTTTTGTTGAGATGGAAACCATGCAAGGTGTAAAAGCAGCGCTTGTACTTAATGGTGAAGATTTTGCAGGACGTAAACTTCGTGTTAACGAAGCCAAAGATAAAAAATAAGCGTTACTTACACCTGAAACATAAGGGTGGTTCTACGCTTTGAAGTGCGCCCACCGCTCTGGCCAGGGCGCACGGCATTCTAATAGTTTGCCTGTGCTTGGGTGTATAAAACGCAAACGCCAAGCATGCAGAGCCAAACCTTTGCCTTTGATGGTTTTGTAAGCTGTAATTTCTTTTTTCTCAGCATATTTTGGATCACCAAGAATAGCATGGCCTTCATGTTGCAGCTGTACGCGAAGTTGGTGTGTGCGGCCGCTGTGTGGCTGTAGGGCAACCAAACTGTATTTCCAGTCTTGATATTCACGCAACAGTATGGTCTGAATGTCTGTAGTGGCATCCTGTCCATGTTCGGAATCAACCACCATGCGTTCGCCACTTTGTGTAATTCCTTTAAGAAGTTTGGATTGCATGCGCCCAGCATATGGGTAGGGGTGACCTGAGACCCAAGCTAAATATGTTTTGTGGGCATCACGTTCTCTAAAGCTTGTGGTGAGATGGCGAAGTGCATGTAAATTTTTTGCAAGCAATAAACAACCACTGGTATCCCTATCAAGACGATGGGCCAAGCGCAGCTCGGGCAGATTGTATTGCACCTTTAAACGTTCAATCAGCCCAGAGTCGTGCCCGCTGCCACCGTGTACAACCATGCCTGCAGCTTTATCAATCACAAGTAAGTCATCATCTTCAAAGAGTGTTATAAGATTCTTAATGGGCGGTGCGGTAAACGTCGGTGTTTCCACGGCATTTTCAGGGCGTAAACTGGCAGGTAAAAAAACCGAATCACCTGAAATAACGCGTAAATCAGGTTTGGCACGTTTGCCGTTGACGCGCACATTGCCTTTGCGGATCAAGCGTAAAATTAAGGTGCGTTTTTCTTGGCCTAACAGGCGACAAAGCACGCGGTCTAAACGACTATTATCTTCATTGATGTTAATGATAAGGTGCGACTCTTGTTCATGGTTATGTTCTAAGCTTGCCAATATCGTCCCCGTTTGCTTTAATGTCGCAGATTGTACATGTGTTCCACGTATGTGGCGATGTTAGCGAGTATTACATCGCTTGTCTGGTTGAAAACAATGATTGTAGCAATACACATTGAGAAGTGAAGGACTTCATTTGACCAGATGTTTTAAGGAGAGTGAGTCGATTTTTTTGAAGGTCTCACCATCGCCAACACCGTGTCGAGCCATGAGCAAAAAATAGAAATGAAGCCGCCTGACGGGCTTAAATTGATACAAATTTAACTAGCTTTGAGTGTTTGTTTTGTAAATAAACTCAAAGGTAACAACAATTAGAAAGACTTGTTTTTCAAAGTTTTTGAAAGGTTTATACTGTCAGCGGTAAGGAAACCGCAATGAAGAAGTTGATGCTAATCAACGCCTCGCATGAGGAAGAAAGCCGTGTTGCGATTGTCGAAGAAGATTTTTTACAAGAACTCGACATCGAATCAACACATAAAGTTCTAACCAAAGGTAATATTTACCGTGCAACCATTACAAAGGTTGAAGCTAGTCTTCAAGCTGCGTTTGTTGAATACGGAGCACTTCGACAAGGCTTTTTGCCTTTGAGTGAAATTCACCCTGACTACTGGAAAGACGGGGTTGATAAAACCCAAGACCCACGCAATGTAAATATTCAAGATGTGCTTGAGGCCAAACAAACTGTTCTGGTGCAAGTCGTTAAAGAAGAGCGCGGCAATAAAGGTGCGGCAATGACAACCTTTATTTCCTTGGCTGGTCGTTATTTGGTGTTAAGCCCAAACACAGCACGCGGCGGAATTTCGCGCAAACTGCCTGATGATGTACGCAGAGCTTTGAAAGAAGTTTTGGCTCAGTTGAATGTGCCAGACCATATGGGTTTGATTGTGCGTACAGCAGGGCGTGATCAAAAACTTGAGGCTTTAGAACGCGACTACTCTTATCTTCAACGCTTATGGGATGAAATTCGTATCAAGGGTGGTTCAACGCCTGCACCATCATTGATTTATCTTGAAGGGGACATGGCAACACGCGCTATTCGTGACCATTTTAGTGATGATATTCAAGAGATTTGGGTGGATAATCATGAGGTGTATACACGCACCAAAAATTTTGTGCATGCCGTGCTTCCTGGTAAAGAGAAATTAGTAAAACTATACCGTGGTAAGAAACCAATCTTTCGCCACTACGGCGTTGAATCACAATGCGAACAAATTCATGAACGTGAAATTCGTTTGCCATCTGGTGGTTCTATTGTTTTTGATCCCACGGAAGCCTTAACTGCGGTGGATGTCAATTCATCACGCTCAACAGGGCGTAAACACATTGACGACACAGCTTTGGATACCAACTTAGAAGCCGCCGTTGAAATCGCGCGCCAATTGCGTATTCGTGATATTGGTGGTTTAGTGGTTGTTGATTTCATTGATATGGCCAATCGCAAACATGGACAACAAGTTGAGGAATCGTTAAGAAATGCAACCGCCAGTGATAAGGCGCGTGTACAGTTTGCGAGAATTTCACGTTTTGGATTGTTAGAAATGTCGCGGCAACGTTTGCACCCATCAGTACGTGAGACAACCACAGAAACATGTCCTCGTTGCCAAGGGCGTGGTTCAATCCTTACTGTGGAGTCCATGGCGCTGCAAATGTTGACACGCATGGAAGATTTGGCAGAAAAAGGTAAAAAACCAAAACTTGTTGTGCAGGTTCCTTCGGATACGGGTGAGTATTTGATGAACAATAAACGTGATTACATTGCACGTATCGAAGAAAGTTATGACTTGCAAATTTCATTGCAAATTCGACCTGATTTGATGATTCCTCATTATCGCATAGAACGGCATTGGCGTGATGAGAATCAAGATAGATTGGAAATGTTAGAAGATACGCTTAAGGGTAAAAAGCCACAACGCGTAGCTCGCAAAATTAAACAACCTAAACCTGTTGTTGGTATTCCTAAACCCGCGCCAAAAATTGCGAAGAAGAGTTGGTTGAAAGCGCTTTGGGAATCAATATTTGGTGATAAACAGCCGCAACAAACACCTGCGCGTAGTGCGAATAAAGGACCACAACGCAAGCGCAAGCGTGCACCAGTGAATAAAGCAAAACCCAAAACCCAAAATGGTGCAGCGCAGCAGCCAGCCAAAGAGACAGAAGCCAAATCTGTTGCTGAAGCGCCAAAGAAACGTCGCCGTCGCCGTCGTCCTGCAGCCAAGCCTAAGGCAGCTGCTGGAGCAGCGACACAAGCTGTACAAGCTAAAGAAACACAGCCTGTAGAATAAGTTTCTGGGGCAATTGTATTTTGGATTCAGAGCAACAGATAAATAGTTGGGAAATTTCTGAGGAGCAGCACGGCACACGTTTGGATCAGGTGCTCACGGCATGTTCGGGTTTGACGAGAGTGCGTGTTCAACAGTTGTTGACGCAAGGGTGTGTGTGGAAAGGCGATGCAAGGCATGAGCCTTTAAAGCGTTCTTTGCATGTTATTTTAGGCGAGGTTTATCACATGCTTCTGCCCGAAGCGCAGGCGTTAACACTTGAGCCTGAAGATATTGCATTGGATATTTTGTTTGAAGATGAACACCTGGTCGTGGTGAATAAACCAGCAGGTATGGTGGTTCACCCATCACATGGACATGATACGGGTACGTTGGTGCATGCCTTATTGCATCATTGTGAAAACCTACCCGGCATCAATGGTGTTGAACGGCCAGGTATTGTGCATCGCTTGGATAAAGATACATCCGGAAGCCTTGTGGTTGCCAAAACCGAAGCTGCACATCAAGGATTGTCGACATTGTTTGCAGCGCATGATTTGCAACGCGAATATGTGGCGTGGTGTCGTGGTTTTCCCCATTGGTTGGAGAAAAGAATTACGCTTCCTTTAGGTAGACATCCACACAATCGTCAAAAGATGGCAGTAGTGCCTCATGGTAAAGATGCGATTACGGATGCAAAACTTGAGAAACGTTTTGATGAAAACTTCTGTCGTATTCGTTTGCGTTTACACACTGGTCGAACCCATCAAATTCGCGTACATTTGAGCTATGAAGGTGTACCAGTTTTGGCAGATGTCGTTTATGGCAGAAAATTTAACCCAAGCAAAGCGATTACCGAGCCTGCTTATTCGCAGCTGAAAAACCTTAGTCGCCAAGCATTGCATGCACAGGTGTTGGGGTTTAAACACCCGATCACGGGAGAAGCTATTTTGTGTCAGGCACCATTTCCTGCAGAGCTTGAAGCACTCGATAAAGCATTGGATGATTTAGGTTAATGTTTTATGCCTCGGACTTGATGGCAAAACACGGCATAAAAGCTTTGTTTAGTGATCGAGAGGGAGGCTGTAGTGTTTCTCCCTTTGATAGTTTGAACTTAGGCTCAGATTTGGGTGATTCAGAAGAAAATGTCATAAAAAATTTAAACCATCTTTGTGTAAGCGCAGGTCTCAACTTACCCCATCAAAGTAAGCAAGTGCATGGCATTCAAGTTTGTCGCTGCCAAGGCTCAGGGAAGCTTCATCAAGATGCTGATATTTTAATCACTACCCAAAGACACACCACTATAGCTGTGCGTACTGCGGATTGTCTGCCTATCTTATTGGTGGATAAAAAAACACAAGTGGCAGCAGCTGTACATGCAGGGTGGCGAGGTTCGGTGCAGCGGGTTGTACAAGTTGCTGTGTCTGAAATGTGTGGCTTGGGCGCGAATGAAGAAAATATTCTAGCCAGCTTAGGCCCATGTATCGCTGCATGTTGCTTCGAAATCAGTGCCGATGTTGGACACCAACTTTCCCAATCATGTGGCAAAAATGTGGTGAGTAAAAGAAGAGAGCGGTTGTTTGCTGATTTGGGGAAAACCAATATGTTGCAGCTTTTAGCTTGTGGCTTGCAGCCGAATAATATTGAGCTTTCTCTGGCATGCACTGCTTGCCAAGTATCACCAAGTTATTTTTCTTATCGCAGAGATCATGGTGAAACAGGTCGGCAATTGAGTATGATAAGTTTGCCATAGTTGCTCATCGTGCTTATCCGTTTTAAGCTATCGTTAATGCTTAGGATTATTTGTTTTTTACTCTTGTTATTGCTGCCTGCTTTTTCTTCTGCTTATGGCGAAGAAAAGAAAGGCATGGAAGAGCCACATATTCATTTTGAAAGCGGTGTCGTGTATTTTGATGTGCAAACATTTAATCAAGAGGCTTACGTTTTAAAAGTGTTGGGTTCAGGTTCGCCGATGACTATGTTTTGGCAGTTTGAAGTCTTACAGCAACGTCATTATTTTTTCAATAAATCAATAGCGCTTATTCGTTTGGGTCGACAAGTGATTCCTGATTTGGTGACCAAACGTTGGTTGATGCGTGATTTGAGTGGCGGGGTGGTGAGTTATACAACCGACGCTCATGAAGCGATGCGTTTTTTAACTGAAATGGATCATGTGGCCATTGTTGACGTGTCGGTATTAGAGCCTGCACAAGATTATGTCTTGGAAACCACCTTTTATATCTATGAAGGGGAGCAGGAGGAGACAGGCTGGTGGTCATCGCTGACAAGTTGGGGTGAGGACATGGGTTCAATATATTTCAAAGGCCCTCTAGAGAATGTGCATGCCCAATAATGCCGTTGAATCAGTATCCAAACTAGGTTTTTTTCGCTGGTTACCATTTATTTTTGTATTGGGTTTAATCGGTGTGATTATATTAGTTTGGCCAAGTTCCGACCATTTTGGACCAGTGTTTTTGAATTGGATCAATGTCGGGTTGCTTGCAGTATTGGCACTCGGTATTTTTATCTTTGCCATACGGCGATTGTATTTACCATCACCTCAACATGCAGGTTCGAGTTTACGCACCAAGCTGGTGACAGCCATGGTATTGATGGTGGTTTTACCAACACTCATTCTACAGGTGACAGCCAATCAGGTGATTGAGAAAGGCTTTGATATTTGGTTTGATGTTCGGGTAGACACTTTATTGGACAAAGCCATGAGCCTTGCACAAGGTTTTTATGCCGATATTGAATCAGATATGGAACGTGCTTTGGATCAAGTGGCAGATGATGCAGACTTTCCTGTGGAAGTTGTATCTGCAAGCATAGGTAACTTTGTGATTAATCGTCATTTGAATACACTTCTCAATCAGTATGGCTGGCAAAAAGTTGAGCTCTTTGATGCTTCTGAACGTATCATTGCTGTTGTACAGCGTGAATTCCAAGGCCAAAGTCTAAATGATTTAAGAACACGTGCAGTATCGGAAACAGGCAAGCTAAGTATAGCTTTGGGTAGGCACACGATTGAAGATGAAGTGCGCGATGATGGTGAATATGTTGTGGGTTATTTGCCCTTGTTTGCGCAGCGTCGATTGGTTGGGTTACTTCGAGCCGAAGTGAAGCTGCCATCAGATATTACGGCAAGTGCAAGAAGCATTGAGGCCGACTACCGAACCTACAAGGGTCTGGAGCGGCATCGACAAGGCATCCAAGATGTATTCATGCATACCTTGATGATTGCCATGATTATTATTGTTTGTATTGCAGGTCTTTTTGCTTTGTTTTTTGCCAGAAAACTTACCTCACCCGTAGAGGAGCTTGCATCGGCCTTGAAACAAGTAGAAGCAGGTGATTTTGATGCGTTGGTGCCCGTGAACTCGCAAGATGAGCTGGGTTCTTTAACCCAATCATTTAACAGTATGACTTCACGTTTAAAGTTTAATATGGACACACTCACCCAAACCCAAAGCGAACTTACCGATGCTTTGGTAAGCAGCCGGCAGCGCCAATATGTTTTAGAAAACCTGCTGGCAAATTTGCAAAGTGGGGTGATTTTGCTGGATAATGCAGGTGAAATTCGCTTGATGAACAAGGCATGCCAAAATCTCTTTATGCTTACAGAAGAAAAAGAGAGAAAAACCTCGATATTTGATTTTTCAGAAGTGCATTTGAAAATGGTTTTGGATTTCTTCGAAGCTTTGCAGACGCAGGAGCTGGATAGTTTACAAAGCGAGTTGGTGATCAGTTATGGCTTGCAAACCATCAAGGTGCTGGCCAGAGGCACCATATTAGGTACTCAGGAAGATATATTTTCAGGCTGGTTATTGGTGTTTGATGATGTGACACAATTGGCTGATGCGCAGAAGCATCAAGCATGGTCAGAAGTTGCGCAAAGATTAGCCCATGAAATTAAAAACCCACTTACCCCCATCAAACTTTCAACCGAGCGTGTTAAACGGCGCTTTAGAAATCAAGTGGATGATGTGGCTGTTTTTGATACCTGCACAGATGCAGTGATTAACCAAGTGGAGCGTTTACAACGTTTGTTGGCAGATTTCTCAAACTTAGCCACTTTACCCAAACCCAAATCAGAACGCGTTGCGATTGTCTCATTGCTACAAGATATGCGCGAGTTATATAGTGCTTATCCCAATTTAACATTTGAGGGTTTACCCGATGGCGACGTGTATTGCGACCCAGATCAGATTCGCCAAGTATTAATCAACTTGATTGATAATGCCTTGGCAACACAAACCCATGTCCGTGTTTTTGTTGAAGTGAATAATCAAGACACCTGTTTTTATGTGCAAGATGAAGGCCCTGGCATTGATGAAGAGATTCAAAGAAAGGTATTTGAGCCTTATTTCTCTACAAAACAGGGAGGCAGTGGTTTGGGTTTGGCTATCGCCCAGCGTATAACTGAAGAACACCATGGACAATTGCAATTGGTGTCGGCATCTTCACCAACACGTTTTTGTTTGCGCTTGCCGCATGTCGCTATGCATCGCTTGAAGGAGGACGAAGTATGACCATTCAAATTTTGATTGTTGATGATGAGCAACCTATACGTGAATCATTAAGTGGTCTTTTTGAAGATGAGGGTTATTTAGTCAGCACAGCGCCTTCGGGCGAAGAGGCAGTGGCACGATTTCGTAAAAGCCCTGCTGATTGTGTGTTTCTGGATATCTGGATGCCTGGTATTGATGGTTTAGAAACAATGAGCCGCATCAAACAAATTGATGCGGATGTGCCCATTATTATGATGTCTGGTCATGCGACCATTGATACGGCCGTGCGGGCGACACGATTGGGTGCATTTGATTTTATTGAGAAACCATTTTCTCTCGATAAATTACTTATTTTATTAAGAAATGCTGTAGAAAAACGTCGTTTAGAGCTTGAGAATTCAGATTTAAGATTTGAGAAAAATATTGGTTGCCCACAGCTCATTGGTAATAGCAAAGCGATTTCTCAAGTGAGAAAAAATCTTGAAAAGATAAAAACCAGTGATGTGCCCGTGTTGTTTGTTGGTGAGCACGGCACAGGTAAATCCGTTGCCGCACAGATTCTGCATAAAAACTCAAGTCGGAGTGGTGCCCCATTTGTCCCCTTTCATGCAACAGAGAGTGGGGATATGGTTGAAGCTGAGTTGTTTGGGTATGAAAAAGGAGCTTTTGTTAAGGCGCTTCAAGCCCAGCGAGGGCGCTTGGAAGCAGCACACTCAGGAAGTATATTTTTTGAAGAAATCGCAGATGTACCACTGGAAACGCAAAAGAATATTTTGCGGGTGATGCAAGAGCACCGATTGCAGCGATTGGGAAATCGTACCAAAGTGGCTTGTGATGTTCGTTTATTGATGGCGACGCAGCATCAGAAGGTGGATTTGATTCAAAACCAACGGTTATTGAAAGAGCTGTGCACACGACTCAATCTCGTGACGATTGAGATGCCAACCCTGCAACAACGGGCAGAGGATATACCGATGCTGTTAGAGTCACTTGTCCAAGAACAATCTAGTCATTTGGGTGTGGAGCCCATTGCCTTTGATGAAGAAGTGATGGATATGTTAAAAACTTATGCTTGGCCGGGCAATGTGAGTGAATTACGCAACTATGTTGAACGCTGCCATATGTTGTGTGCAGGCCAGACGCTGACATCATTAACCATGTTGCCGTTGAGTGCGACGATGCAGCAGCAATCAACATATGCATCAGTACCCGATGATTCGGTCTTGCTTGCTGGGTTTCATGATGCGAGAAAACGTTTTGAACGCAGCTATATTTTACATCATCTGGATAAAAATGAATGGAACATCAGTAAAACAGCTGCGGATATTGGTATGGAACGAAGCCAGTTGCACCGTAAAATCAAAGCACATGATTTGAGCCACTCAAGCAAATGAATATTTTAGTGTTAGGTGCAGGCGAAGTTGGTTTTCATATTGCGATGCGATTAGCCTCAGAAGGGCATGATGTTGCAGTGGTAGATAGTTGTAAGGAACGCATCCAACGGGTATCAGATACTATGGATGTGCGCACGATTTTGGGTAATGCAGCCCATCCTTCAGTGTTGCAAAGTGCAGGCGCTGAAAATGCGGATTTGTTGATTGCAGCAACAGCAAGTGATGAAACAAATATGTTGGCATGCCAGGTTGCGCATTCACTTTTTAAAGTAACAACAAAAATGGCGCGTATTAGGGAGCCAGATTTTGCCAATAGCAAAGGTCTTTTTGGTCGAGATGAGCTGCCGATTGACTTGATTATTTCACCTGAACATGAAGCGGCGAAGGCTATCCTAAAACGTTATCAGGTGGCTTCAGCCATGGATGCGCAGGGCTTTGCAGATGATAAAGTTCAGCTTTTGGGTATGATGATTCGGCCGAAAAGTTTATTGGCGGGACTGGCACTCGAAGAGTTGGCCGAAGTGATGGGCGACAATCGTGTTTGTGTGGTAGCACATGAACACAACCGCAAATGGAAAGTGCCATCAAGTGATACAGTGTTGCTGGCTGGCGACAGTGTCTACTTGGCAGTGGGCAGTACGCAAGTTGATACTGTGGTTGAAGCTTTAGAAGGGCGCAAACAAGAGAAAAAAGCTCGTCGAAATGTGATGGTGGTGGGTGGTGGAAATGTAGGGTTTGCGGTGGCTCAAGCACTTGAAAAAATGGGTGTGGCCATCAAGTTGGTAGAGTATAATGAAGAGCGGGCATCTTGGATTGGGGAGCATTTGTCGTCCACGATTGTATTGCATGGTGATGCGCTGGATCGTGATTTATTAGAAGAAGAAGCCATTGAAGGTATGGATGATTTTTTAGCGCTCACCAATGATGATGAAACAAATATCTTAAGCAGTTTGATTGCTAGAAAGTATAAAGTGCCACACGTGGTAACACTTGTGAATCGTGCTATTTATTCCGACTTGGTACGTGAAATTGGCTTGGATGTTATTGTTTCGCCAAGATTTACCACCGCCGCATCGATTTTACGTCATGTGCGTAAAGGGCGAATTCTTGGTATGTCACCATTGGGTGATGGCACCCTTGAAGTGATTGAGGCAGAGGCTTTGGAAACAGCAACCATACTTGATGCCCCCCTCAAAGATATGAAGCTACCCAAAGACACCGTCATTGGTGCTATTGTACGTGGTGATGAAGTGGTTATTCCCAATGGAGAAACACGAATACAACCCCAAGACCATGTGGTGTTGGTCTCACGAGCAGAGTCAATACGAGAGATTGAAAGCTTATTTGAAGTGCGCCTTGAATTTTTCTAAGCAATGATGGCAAAACATGCATATTAAAGGTGTTGTTTGGACACTAGGTGTTCTCATCATATTGTTTGGTGTTGGCATGATGTTTCCTGCTTTGGTCGCAGTGTATTATCAATCGGGGCATGCTGCCGAATTTATCTTGGCGGGCATGTTGGTTTCCATGCTTGGCGTGCTGGCGATGAGCTGGGCAGGTGAAGCACCCAAACAATTAAGTCATAAAGATGGTTTTTTAATTGTAGCTCTGGCTTGGGTTGTACTTTCGTTATTGGGAGCAGTACCTTTTTTAACTACGGGTGTGACCTCTTCAGTCATTGATGCATTGTTTGAGTCAACATCAGGATTAACTACCACAGGCGCAACAGTTTTAACTGGATTAGATGATTTGCCGCGTGCGATTCTTTTTTGGCGCTCCATGCAAGAGTGGCTTGGAGGCATGGGCATTATCGTTTTGGCTGTGGCTGTGATGCCATTGCTTGGTGTTGGTGGCATGCAATTGTTTCGGGCTGAGACACCTGGGCCAGTGAAGGATAAGTTAACAGCAAGGGTTACTGAAACAGCAAAAGTTCTTTGGTTTATCTATTTTGGTATGACATTGGTGACGACGTTCAGTTTATGGTTGGCAGGCATGGGATTGTTTGATGCGCTTAATCATGCGATGTGTACTGTCGCTATTGGTGGGTTTTCCACCCATGATGCAAGTATTGGCTATTATGATTCTTTGTGGATACGTGGCCTTATTGTGCTCTTCATGCTTTTTGCAGGTATCAACTTTACTTTGCATTTTGTGGCGTTGCGAAAAGGTTTTTCGGTGACCACCTATTGGCGAGATGAAGAATTCATGACTTACATCAAGTGGATATTTACATTAATCATACTTGTTGGTGCAATCGCTCTGATTGCTGGTGAAGGAACGTGGGATGAAGTGATCTTTAATACGGTTTCTATAGCAACGACTACTGGTTATGCAGTAAGTGATTACGGACTTTGGCCACCTGGAGCCACGATGTTATTGTTGATGGCGATGTTTGTAGGTGCATGTGCGGGGTCAACAGGTGGTGGCATGAAAGTGGTGCGTGTGTTGTTGTTATTTAGACAAGGTATGCGCGAGGTAAGAAGGCTGATTCATCCCCATGCGATTATTCATGTCAAATTGGGCAAACAAAGTGTTCAAGGCCCTGTGGTACAAGCACTGTGGGGATTCTTTGTGTTGTATATGGTGTGTTTTGCGGTGATTTCAATTTTGGTTGCTGTTTCTGGCATTGATATCATCACTGCTATTTCTGCTGCTGCAGCATGTATTACCAATACAGGCCCTGGTTTTGGTGGTGTGGGTCCTGCTTCGAATTATGCATCCTTACCAGATATGGCAAAAGCAGTGCTGATGTTTGGCATGGTGCTTGGCAGACTAGAGGTGTTTACATTTTTTGTGTTGTTGGTTCCAGAATTTTGGCGTAAATAAGCTCTGGTCATGACTATAAGTTGGCTATCTATACATTTTCGTCTATTGTAGGCAGTGAATATACTTAGTTTAGTTGTACTTAGGTGCCGAAAGAGGATCAGGGGATAGAGCTTGTGAAGAGTGCATTTTGGAAATCAGATTGGTTCTTAGGATTGGTTTTAACACTACTCTTTTTGGGCGCATATAGTAGCAATTCTGCACTGCTACGTAGTTTTGAATTTTCTATGTACGATGCAGGTGTTTCTGTAAGTGTTAAACCTGCAAGTGATAGAATAGTTATTCTTGATATTGACGACACATCTGTTGAGCTTATTGGCCGCTGGCCATGGCCGCGTTCGGTGATGGCAGATATGTTAGATACACTAAAAAAATCAGGCGCACGCTTGGTTGGTGTTGATGTATTTTACAGTGAAAAACAAATAGATAACACTGCAGGTTCTTCTCAGAAACTCGTTGAATTATTACAGGATCAAGCAGAACTTTTGTTGGCTGAAGCTGAAACTTTGGCAGCCCAAGGCAAACAAAGCGATGCAGATAAGAAATTTGATGAAGCCGACGCTAAATTTAAAGAAGCCGAGGCTGTTATCACCAAGGCAAAAGCCAATAATGGTGATGAGCGGTTGGTGCAAGCCACTTATGAATCAGGCAACGTGTTTATGCCCATGTTTTATGAGGCAGGTGAACTCAAAGGTCAGCCTGATGCTAAATTACCGACCTATATAGAGCGCTTGGGCATTAACAATATCGGTAAAATTGTTGAAACAACGTTACCAATCAATGCTGCTAAACTTTCATACCCTTTTGGAGAGCTGGCAGCAGTTGCTGCGGGTATTGGTTATCTGAATGTGTCGCCAGATATGGATGGTGTTTTGCGCTCAGAACCATTGGTTGTAGAATATGATAGCCAATATTTTCCATCCATGTCTTTGGCGATGGTTGCCCGTGATCTCAACCTCACCATGAACGATATTCTTATCAATATGGGCTCGAGTGTTGAATTGGGCGCACTCACCCTTGGTACGGATCAAAAAATGAAATTTTCACCACGGTTTTATAGTGATAATTTTGGTGATGTGCGCAAAGCTTTTGCGCACGTCTCCTTTTATGATGTTAAAGCAGGCAAGGTCTCTCTTGATCGTTTTAAAGATAAAATTGTGCTCATTGGTGTCTCTGCTAAGGGTATAGGAGAACCTTATAATACACCTGTGCTTAATCGTATGAGTGCTATTGATTATCATGCCAATGTGCTTGAGAGCATGATGAATGAAGATTTTATCAGCACACCTGCGTGGGCACCTAAGCTTGAATTGGGATTATTGCTACTCGTTGGTTTATTTTTGATCTTTTTACTGCCACGTTTAAGTGCAGTCGTTGGCACAATAGTATCAATTTTGATGTTTGTGCTCATGGTAGGAGCTGATTTTATTTTGCTTGCTGGTAGTGGCTTGTGGGTGCAAACCATGGCTGCTTCAGTGTTGTTGGTGCTCGGTTATGTTATATTAACCAGTAAACGTTTTTTTGCCAGTGAAGAGGATAGAGAAAAAATAACATCTGAATCAGCTGAGACCAATAAAATGTTGGCACTTTCATTTCAAAGTCAAGGTATGTTGGATATGGCTTTTGATAAATTTAGAAAGTGCCCTCCAACAGATGATATATTAGAAGCTTTATACACGCTTGCCTTGGATTTTGAACGTAAACGTCAGTTTAATAAGGCCACTTCAGTATACGAAAATATTCTTGAGACAAAGCCTAATTTTAAAGACGTTCAGCAGCGTATGCAGCGCACCAAAGATGCTGGCGAATCTATGATTTTTGGTGGTGGCGGCGCAGGAACCATGGGTACGCTCATGATTACAGGTGGTGCAAAACCAACACTTGGCCGTTATGAAATTATTAAAGAGCTTGGCAAAGGTGCGATGGGTACGGTTTATTTAGGTAAAGACCCTAAAATTAACCGTGAAGTAGCCATTAAAACCATGGCATTGTCCCAAGAGTTTGAAGGGGATGAATTAAAAGACGTAAAAGATCGCTTTTTCCGAGAAGCAGAAACAGCAGGAATGTTAAACCACCCTAACATTGTAACCATGTATGATGCAGGTGAAGAACACGATCTTGCTTTTATCGCCATGGAATTCTTGGATGGCACGGATTTAGCACCATATACCAAAAAAGGCAGATTGCTGCCGCAAATAGCAACTTTGAAAATTATTGGGAAAGTTGCAGAAGCATTGCATTATGCAAGTACACAACATGTTGTTCATCGTGATATCAAACCTGCTAACATTATGCTACTTAAGGATAAAACTGTAAAAGTTACAGACTTTGGTATTGCTAGAATTACGGCCTCAAGCAAAACAAAAACAGGCGTGGTGCTGGGTACACCTTCATATATGTCGCCAGAGCAATTATCAGGTAAACATGTAGATGGTCGCTCCGACATTTTCTCACTGGGCGTGATGTTGTATGAAATGTTGGTGGGTGTTCGCCCATTCACGGGCGACTCTATGGCGACATTGCTCTTTCAAATTGCCAACGAGCCTCATCCTGATATTCGTGAATACGATCCAAATTTGCCTGAACAAATCAGTAAGTTGATTGATGCAATGTTGGTCAAAGACCCAGACAAACGCTTGCCCAATGGTGGTGCGGTGGTCCGAGGTATTATTGCATGTTTGAAAGTTATGGCTGCTAAGGAAGGTAATAAATGAGTGCACTTGAGATGATTGCCGTCACAGATGTTGGTAAAAAACGTGATCACAATGAAGATTGTGTCGGTGTAGAAGAAGCAAATGGCATAGCAGTTTTGGCTGATGGCATGGGTGGACATAACGCTGGCGAAGTTGCAAGTGCCATGGCAGTAGATTTGATTATCCGCTTGTTAAAAGATGAGTTAAAAAGAGTTGCAATAGGCGAGTTTGATGAGGATACAGGTTTCTCCAGAGAGGCTGTATTAGCGCGTAACGCGGCGGTGACTGCCAACAATGCTATTATTGAAGCAGCACAAGCAAACTTAGAATGTTCTGGCATGGGTACTACAGTTGTTGTGGCATTGTTTTATGGTAATAGAATTGCTGTAGCTCATGTGGGTGATTCGCGCATGTATTTATTGCGCAATGAATATTTGTCACACGTCACTGAAGATCATTCTTTGATTCAAGAGCAAGTAAGACGAGGGTTGCTAACTGCTGAAGATGCCAGAAATTCAGCAATTAAGAATTTAGTGACCCGCGCCTTGGGTGTTGAAAAGAACGTGGAAGCTGATGTTGTAGAGGATATTGCGCTGGTTGGGGATATATATATGATGTGTTCAGATGGTTTGACAGATGTTGTGCCCGATGAAGCGATACGTTTGACTATGCTTGAGCATAAAAACAATTTTGAAGCATGCACAGCTGCATTGATAGGCTTGGCCAATGATGCAGGTGGGCCTGATAATATCTCAGTAATTTTGATACGGGTGAAAGGCGCGTTTTCGCGAAAGCAGGGTTTCTTTTCACGTTTATTTGGAGGGAAATAGGATGAGTTGTAAACTTATTTTAAAATTCAAGGATGCAGTAATTTCTGAATTCGAGCTTAACCAAGAAGAGACAAC
>JAJFLD010000102.1 GCA_021772875.1 Ghiorsea sp.
TGCGACTGTCTCATTAGACGCTTGTATTTCTTTTCTGATTCGTGGCGTGGTCTTGGCGTTAGCATGCTGTATACTTCCCATAAATTAACTCCTGTTAGGAAATGATAACTGAAGCCATAAGAATATGGAACTAAACAATTATTTTAATGCCCTAACCAACATCGTTTTCAGCGTCATGCCGCAAAAAAACCAAGAAGGAGCCTACACGATGAGTTATGAAAATGCTGTGCAACAATTGATGCTTAAAGAAGGTGTTGAGCAATCAACGATGATGAAAACACCGTGTTTGCGGTATCGTGGTGAATTCTTGGGCATGTTTTTTGATAAAGCGGATGCATTGATTATCAAAGTGGCTCCTGAGCGTGTGGATGCCTTGATTGATGAGGGCGTGGGTTTGGAATTTAACTTCACCAAAAAGCGATTTAAAGAATGGGTACTTATTCCTCTAGAATTTGAAGATGATTATACAGCCTACCTGCTTGAGGCTTTGGTTTATGCCAAAAATAAAGCACGATAAAACGAGCTTCTTAACCTATTACTCAATTCAAATTTAAGTGGTGTTGACGGACTGTTTCGCGCAACTTACGGTTGTCTTCGCATATTGTTCTTGTTTCCACTTTACACACCGCGCTCCACAGAGGATAAGATGAAAGCAATTTGGAAAGATAAAATCTTAGCAGAAAGTAACAACACCATTGTTGTTGAAGCTAATCACTACTTCCCTGCTTCTTCCATTCAGCAACACTTCTTTGCCCCCAGCAACACCAAAACACATTGTGGCTGGAAAGGTGAAGCAAGTTATTACTCTATTATTGTCGATGGTGAGGAAAACACCGATGCAGCATGGTTTTATCCATCACCCAAAGATGCCGCCAAAGAAATCACTGGGTATATCGCATTTTGGAAAGGTGTGCAGGTCGTTGATTCATGAATATGGTGCGTCCAACACAAACCTCAACATCGTTGCTGCAACAGCAATATCAAAACACTAGGGCTTACAGCGAAAGCCTATGCAAACCACTGCATATTGAAGATTATGTGCCGCAATCTGTGGCATACACCAGCCCGCCCAAATGGAGCTTGGCGCATGTAACATGGTTTTTTGAGACCTTTATCCTCAAACCATATATGCCCAATTATCAAGTGTTTCACCCTGATTTTAATTTCCTTTTTAATAGCTATTATCAAACTGTTGGTGAGCGCGCAGTTCGGGCGCAACGCGGCTTGATGACTCGCCCAACAGTTGAAGAAGTATACGCATACCGGACCCATGTAGATGAATATATGCACAAGCTGCTCAACCAAACTTTATCACCTAAAATCCAAGCTTTAATCACCTTAGGCATCAATCATGAACAACAACATCAAGAGCTGCTCATCACCGATTTAAAATATACCTTTGCCTTAAACCCCACTCATCCCGTTTACCATCCCGACTTTAATCTTGTAACCGATGAAAACACATCTAAAGGTTGGTTGCATATCAATGAAGGTGTGTATGAGATTGGTCATCAAGGCGATGGTTTTTGTTATGATAATGAGCTGGGTAGACACAAAGTTTTCCTCCATGATTTTCAAATATGCAAAGCCCTTGTCACCAATGCCGAATACATCGCATTTATTGAAGATAGTGGTTACCGTAATTTCAACCATTGGCATGATGATGCATGGAGCTGGGTAGAATCCAACAACATTCAGCACCCCTTGTATTGGCAAAAAATAGATGGTTTATGGTTTCACTACACACTTGCTGGCCTCAAAGCTATCGCACCTGATGCCATACTTAGCCACATCTCCTATTATGAGGCTCATGCCTTTGCAAGCTGGAAAAACATGCGTTTACCCACTGAATTTGAGTGGGAAGTGGCAAGCCATCAATTGGATTGGGGCAAACGTTGGGAATGGACATCTTCGGCTTATCAGCCCTACCCCAATTTTAGCATCAGTGAAGGTGCCATTGGCGAATACAATGGTAAATTCATGGTTAATCAAATGGTTTTGCGTGGTGCATCCGCTGCCACCTCACAAGGGCATAGCCGCCATACGTATCGCAATTTCTTTCATCCTCAGTTACAATGGCAATACAGTGGCATTCGTTTGGCACAACAACAGGTTGGTGACATATGATGATTGAGCAATTTGCAAAAGATGTAGATCAAGGTTTGAGTCAAACACAAAAGAAATTACCTTCAAAGTATTTTTACGATAAAAAAGGCGATGAGCTGTTTGTAAAAATTATGCAACTGCCTGAATATTATGTCACCCGCGCTGAGATGGAAATATTCAGCAATCAAACCCATCACATTATTCAAGCCTTGCAACTTAATCAAAGCGAATACTTTGAATTGATTGAGCTGGGTGCGGGTGATGGCAGCAAAACCAAAAAACTGCTTCAAGCTTTATCGCAAGAAGGATATCAATATGATTATATGCCCATTGATATTTCAAAAAATGCATTGGACCAACTGGAAAAAGATTTAAATGAAGCTTTGCCAGAAGTCTCTATCCAACAAAAACATGGTGATTATTTCAAGATTCTTGAATCCTTAAAACATAGCCATCATCCCAAGGTGCTCTTATTCCTTGGCTCAAATATTGGCAATATGACGGATGAGGATGCCAGTAAATTCATCTATCATTTGGGTGAGAGTCTCAATGCAGGTGATAAAATGCTGATTGGCACAGATTTGATAAAACCCAAAGCCGTAGTCTTGCCTGCTTACAACGATAAAAAAGGCATCACACGAAATTTTAATCTCAACCTACTGCATCGCATGAATCAGGAGCTGGATGCAGATTTTAATGTTGAAGCCTTTGAACATGCCCCTGAATACAATGAGCAAGAAGGCATTGCCAAGAGTTATTTAAAAAGTTTACGTGATCAAGTGGTGACCATTCCTGCAACGGGTAAATCTTATCAATTTGAGGAAGATGAAAAGATACACACTGAAATATCACGCAAATACAATGATGAAATCATGGCTAAAATTTTGTCCGCAACCGACTTTGAAATTGTTGCAAAACTCACCGACAGCCAAGAACATTTTGCCGATTACATTCTCAACCGTACCGACACCAATGCTTAAGCACCACTGCCGCTTAAAAATCAATGCAATCTAAACAAGATAAGTTACTACGCCTTGGGCTTCTAGGCTTAGGTAGCCGCTCAACACTTTTTTATCTTGAGCAGTTAAATCAACATTACAATGCAACTTTTGGTGTCGACAACACTTGCCCATTGCTGCTTTTAAATGCCAATTTTGAAGCGTTTAATCCTTATTTACCCAATCAATTTGAGAGGCTTGAACCCATACTTTTGCAATATCTCAATCGCTTCCGTGATTTAGCCATTGAACAACTGATTATTCCTAATATCACCCTACATGAGAGTTATGATCGGTTAAATATCTCTAAACCACTTGGTTATCAGATTATCCATCCTGTGGAAGAAACCATGCAATGTTTACAGACCGAGAACCAACAAAACATTATGATTTTTGGCTCAAATTACAGTATGCATTCACCATTGCTAAAACAACATTTCAACAAACATGGCATCAACATCTCACAACCCAAAGCAGAAGATATGGCAACTATCGAAGCTATGCGCAAGCTGATGTATAACAATCAAGAAACCACACAAGACTTACAAACCTTTAACACACTCATAACACAATACGCCGCGCAGATGCCTGTTGTTATCGCCTGCACAGAGCTATCCATTGCACTGCACGCTGATACGGTAAACGTTTACGATATGGTAAAGATTCAACTACAACGCGTACTTTATTAGTTTAACAACACGCCTTATGTTCTTGAATGGGTGGACATGGCACATCGGCATACGAGCAAAATACACAACAATCACCTGGTTTTGGTTTGAAGACAACATGGCAAGCACTGCATTCATAAAACCACTGACATGCATCCGTTGGCATGGTTTCTTTTTTGCTTACGCCGCATGATGGGCATGTGATGGTTGATTCAAGTATCAAAATCATTTCCTTGAGAGATAATTACAAACAGCATCAATATCTATCGGGCACAAAATTCTGCATGCTGATGTCTGGGCGGTCATAACCTTCATCTTTTTCGCGCTCGCCAAGCTCGATAGGTTCGGGAAGTATATCTTCATAATCAATGCTACTCAAAATATGACTTAAACAATTCAAACGCGCTCGTTTTTTATCATCGGCATCCACCACATACCACGGTGCTTCAACGATATCAGTGTAAAAAAACATTTCGTCCTTGGCTTTGGAATATTCCACCCAACGGTTGCGTGATTCCAAATCCATGGGGCTAAGTTTCCAATGTTTGGATCTATCGGTAACACGTTTTTGAAAGCGTCGTTCTTGCTCATCATCACTCACCGAAAACCAATATTTAAGCAATATCATGCCTGAGCGCAACAGCATACGTTCAAATTCAGGGCAAGAACGCATAAATTCTCTGTATTCCATATCAGTGCAAAAATCCATCACTTTTTCAACACCTGCGCGGTTGTACCAGCTGCGATCAAAAATGGCGATTTCGCCAGCGGCAGGAAAGTGGGATATATAACGCTGAAAATACCATTGTGTTTTTTCACGATTCGATGGTGCAGGTAATGCTATAACATTACAGCCACGAGGGTTTAGTGGTTCAATCAGTCGTTTGATAGCGCCACCTTTACCCGCAGCATCACGCCCTTCAAACACAATCATCACACGCAAACCTTTTTCTTTTATCCAGTGTTGCCACTTTACCAACTCAAGATTCATTTCTTCCAAGGCATCTTCATATTTTTGCTTCGATAATTTTTCTTTCTTTGACATCAATCACTCCCAAGGGCTACAAAGATTGAGCGGCTACAACAAATAAACAGAGCAAATAGCTTAGCAGGGTTTCACCTGATACCCAACATGCTTTTCCTTAATCCATTTTATTTGCACGGTATAATTTAAGCGCCAACAGCAATGTCGGTAATGAATGCCAAAACAAATCAAACATATCAATCGGTTGGTTAAGTTCGCCATTGGCCAACATTTTTAATTTTTCAAGCAAATGCGGTTCAGGTTGAAATGGCAACAAAGCCATCAAAATAGCTATGGGAATCAACAAACTGTAAGGGATAGTATCAAGCCATTTCATATATACTCCTTAAATACGTTTCAGCACAAAACCCAACTCAAAACGTTGCGATTGTAACTCGCGCGTAATGACAAAGGGTGCATCATCTAACCATTGCCAGCGTGTTGTATCAAATAATGTTCGCATCTCTAACAAATCACAGTGAAATGGAGGGCCAGCCAAAGCCCCTGTTTGCATCATTGAAAATAATAACAAACCATTTGGTTTTAACCATTGGGACAAACACTGTTCATACAATTCACGTTGCGTTGGTTCTATGGCACATAAACATGTTTGTTCATAAATGACATCAAAACTTGATATAGGGCGATAGTCGAAGATATCAATACATACTGTGGTTGCAGCAACCTTTTCAGCCTGAAGTGATGTGTTGAGTGACGCAATGGCTGAAGGCGCTAAATCCAAGGCTGTGACATCAAAGCCTCGCTTGGCCAGTTCCAATACTTCATAACCTCGTCCACAACCAGGCACCAATATACTTGCATCTTGTGCAAACATACCTTGCTCTAACCACTTGTTTAATGCAGGGCTAGCTTCCCCTCTATCCCAACCTGTTGTACGGGCTTGATATAAGGCTTCCCAATCATGCATAAGTATTAAATTTTTAAACTTGGATTGAAATATTTACTATAGGTTGTGCGACAAGTGTTGCATGAATCAAACAGCTTGAGGCAACACGTTCAATAGCAGCCCTACGGTTTTCAGGCATCTCTGGCAAATAGATTTCGATATCAAACTCTGCCATATGTTTGGGGTTGCCACCCACCCGCCAATCTGCTGATACATACAAACCAACAGGATCAATTTTAGCTTGCTCACAATAACGCGCCACATAAAAACCAATACAACTGGCCATGGATCCCGCCATGATTTCTGGTGGTGTCATGCCAGCATCATCACCACCATTATCTACAGGTTGATCAACAATAATTTCGTGGGTACGACAAGCGACAATAAACTTCGCCCCACCCTCATAAGTAGCTTTTAATCGCGCCATCTTGACTCCAGATCTTAAATATCTTCTTCGCCTTCAATAGGATAACCCATTTGCAACCAAGCATGCATGCCACCTGCCACATTGGTCATGTCTTGCTCACGTTGCGCGCCAAGCCATTGTGCGGCTTGTGCAGAGCGCCCACCCGATAAACAAATAAAATAAATCGGTTTATCCGCTGTGATTTCATCACAACGCATGGGTAATAAAGGCAATGGGATGTGTATGGCATCTTTAACATGGCATTGATTCCATTCTTCAATAGAACGTACATCAACCAAACATATATCGCGTTCATCCGC
The DNA here is from genome assembly GCA_021772875.1 of Ghiorsea sp. Taxonomy (GTDB): domain Bacteria; phylum Pseudomonadota; class Zetaproteobacteria; order Mariprofundales; family Mariprofundaceae; genus Ghiorsea. Next base: position 6,430 of record JAJFLD010000102.1, read on the forward strand.
AGTTTTGTCCACCCAAAGTGGCAACAAGTCACTCACCTGACATGTATTCATGACTATTCATACTCCTTATTTTGCTACAGCAGCCAAAGCTTTTTTCATCAAGTTATTCACTTCCATCGCCATGTCTAACATATCATTACGCCCGACCACAGATAACATCTGCATAGGATTAACAACAGCAATTTCTGTAGCACCTTTATCGTTGATACGCACCACCACATTACATGGTAACAATAGCCCTAAGTCAGGCTCTAAACCAATAGCATGCCCAGCAATTTTTGGATTACAAGCACCCAAAATCACATAAGGCGGTCTATCCATATCGATTTTTTTCTTCAATGTTTCAGCAACATCAATACGCGTCAAAATTCCAAAACCCACTTCTTTGAGTTCTGCTGTAATCGCATCTTCTGCCTCTTGCATATTACCATCAAATTCAGCCGTAAAACCATAATCATTGCTTGGCACCGATGCACCTTTACCATATTTATCGCTTAAATAGGTAATGATGTCTTTGGATTCTTTTATCACCAAATCACCATCGACTAAAACCGGCACTGTACCACCAGATAAAGATTTAACTGCTTCCAGATGACTGGCTTTGGGTAACATTTCACATGCCACGCCAAATGTGTCTAAAGCACGAATAACTGATTGAGAATAAGGGCAATGTGCCATGTAGTATAATTTAAGTGTATTTTCTGTCATCATCAATCTCCCATTTTTAGTATGTTAGCTTATAAGACTATTTCTCAATGGCATAATTGGCATCTCGCCAACCGCGCATACTTGCACGCATATTATGCACTTTATCATAACCTGCAGATGCCAAAATATTGGCTGCTTTTGTTGAACGCACACCCGATTCACAATAAACATAAACATCTTCATCTTTAGGCACTTCTTGCAAACGATTGGCAAGTGTATCCACAGAAATATTCTTCGCTGTTGGCACGTGTCCTGAAGCGTATTCACCGGCAGTACGCACATCCAATATCAACATTGGTTTTTCATGTTTTGTCAGCAATTGGTTCACTTGAGCAACACTTACTTCCACAATGTTTTTTGATGAAGTCCCTGAATCACAAGCAGTGATAGCTAGCCCTAGAGCAAGTAATAATCCATATTTCAATTGTTTCATGTGTCTTTCTCCTATGATTTGGTGGGTAAATTTGCAGCTTTATAACTGCTCATACCACCAGAAAAGTTATAAACTTCCTTGTAACCTGCTTGCCCAAAGGTGCTTGCTGCCGTCAGTGAACGTATGCCCGATGCACAAATGCATACCACAGCTTTATCCTTAGGCACTTCTGACAAACGCTGCTTCACTTCATGCAATGGTATATGCACCGCTTCCGCTGCTCTACCACTTTGCCACTCACCAAGCGTGCGCACATCCACCAGTGTATATGCTTTTAATGTTTGAAAGTCTTGCGCCGTCATGCTTTTTACACCTGCCAGTTTTGGTTTGACCAACTTACCCCAGAAAAACCACATCAACATGACAAGGATGAGTATTGTTATCATATTTTCTTGTACCCAAATCATAGCTGACCGCCTCTAACAGCTTTTACAAGCTGAAGCTTCCGTTTTTAGACCCATTTTTTTGAGTATGGAAGCCATCAAACACCATTGCGAAAAACCCGATTGAAATAGATTTACGCCCACAAACAAAGTGAACCAAAGCCATGTTGGCTCGCTGAGCACCACACCATTATAAATGGAGGCAAGCCCCACCGACAACATAATGAAAAAACCTGCTACGATATGAATAATACGTTCTACTGTCATCTGCATATACTCCTTATTTAATGTATTATAATGTGCTTAATTATAAGCCAAAAAAATATTTTTTATTCGCACACTTCAGGGCAATAAATACCTTGCAGTGCTGTCAAAAGATGTTCAAATTCTGGGTTTGCAATGCGATAATAAACCTGCTGCCCTCTTTTTTCTGAGTTTAATACACCCATCAATCTCATCTTGGATAAATGTTGTGATAAATTCGATTGTGAGGTGCCCGTACGTTCAATCAAATCATGCACGCACAAAGGGCCATCCATCAAATGGCACAACACCGAAAGACGTACTTCATGTGCAATAGCCTTCAAACCTTCACTGGCCAAGGCAATTTTCTCTGGAGGGATAGCGTTCATGTGGCAAAGCATAAGTATAAATTATTATATTAGCAATAGATAATTTAATGCCAAACATACAATCGGTAGAAGTAGCCCTCATGCACCACTCCTACCCAGTTTATATTATACCAACGATAACAACTCAGCGTTTATCTCGGTATTGGTAAGATGATTGATGTAATTTGAAAGCGTTTTAATCGATACAATAATCATCACTTCAAATATTTGTTGCTTCGTAAAACCTGCGCTTAAAAATGCTTCAATCTTATGCTCAGATAAGCGCCCTCTATCTTTCACCACAGCTTTCACAAAGCTTACAAGCGCTGCATCTTGACTACATTCAATCACACCATTTTCATTTAAAGCATCCAAGGTTTGTTGTTTTGTTTGTTTCATTTTCCCAATCGCACGATGCGCAACCACACAAAAATCACAACCATTCTCAACACTCACGGCCAATAAAGCCACTTGTTGCTATGCAGGCGTGAATGATGTTTTCGCAATAATCTCGTTCAACGACAAATAAGCCTCAATGGTGGTTGGTGCCTCAGCCATATAACCAAACATATTCGGTACAAAACCAAACCCTTGTTGAATCTTTCCTAACATCTCTTTTGCTTCTGCTGGCGCATTCTCTATGGTATAAAAGTTATAATCAGTCATTTTGACTTCCTTTTTGTAATTAAGATTTCCACAACTTCTTGCAGAACCCGAACAATGACTGCTACAATCCATACTATGAATGACATTAAAGGCATAAAACATACTAAATCGTCCGAATTTGATGCATTGTCTGATATGCTTCAATTGTTAAAGATGGATGTTGATATTTACCACAATGCAAAAGTGTGTGGTGATTGGCGCATTGATGAGCATAAGCTCGGCGCAACATGTTTTCACATCGTGACACTCGGTGATTGCGTGATGTATATCCCAAATGAAGAAGCCATTGCTTTAAAACATGGTGATTTTCCCACGCGAGCTTACACACCATATTCTACCCATCAAACCCATGGAAGGAGAGCAAAAGCATTTATCATATGTAGAGGCTCAGGCTATACAAGGCACAGGACTTCTTTGTGGTGAGGTGATCTTCCATCATCAAGGCAGCAACTCGTTATTGGATCAGTTTCCGCCATTTTTTGTTATTGAAAAAGAAGCCAACAATCAATGGTTAAACGCAATTTTAGATTTAATTGTGGTGGAGAATCAATTGAGTCAACCCGCCTCAAAATCCATTATCAATCATTTATCCGAATTGCTGTTTACTTACGCAATCCGTCAATATCTTGAAGACAACCCCGACAATTCAGGCATGTTAAGAGTCTATAACGACCCCAAACTGATGAAAGCCATTCAATGCATTCATGAAAACCCACACATCCATTGGACACTTATGAATCTATCGAAAGAAGCAGGTTTATCACGCACACTGTTTGCCGAAAGATTTAAATCCGTGAGTGGCTGGACACCTGGTCAGTATCTACTCTGGTGGCGTATGCAGATTGCGTGGTCGTTATTAAATCAAGGTGAGCTCGTATCAAGAGTGGCTGAAAAAGTTGGTTATCAATCTGACGCTTCATTTTCACGCGCATTTAGCAAAACATTTGCAATCAGCGCAGGTAAAGTCCGTCGTAAAGCTTAATCATCTGTTAGCCATAGCAACATTGGTGACGACGAACTGCCTACATCATCACTCGCGGTGAAAGCAGTGCATGTGCAAAACAAGATTTGTTGCCGTTTTTTTCAAACCTAAAGAATCTCAATATTTGTGGCCGATTCCAGAAGTTTATTCAGGCCGCGCTCAAGTGTATCAAATTCGGACTGGCCTCCATCAAGCATGCGCTGCAACATAAATCCATAACAAAAAATCACCACAGATTCGGCGTGCTCTGCTCCGACGATATCGCGGATGGCTTCGAAGATCGTTGTGTTGGACCCAGCCATTGCGGGATCCTGCCGTGCCTGCTCGTCACTAAAGTGTCGTAGATAATCGGTGACAAGTAAGATTTCACCCTTGAAATAAGGGTCGAGCTTGCGAACCCCGCTCACGATTGCGGAAACCAATGCTTCGGTAGAGGGATTGTTTGATGATGGGCGTATAAACTGTGTCGCATATTGCTTGGTTACAATCTCGCCTGCGGCCATGAATAAAGCCGCTTTACTGGGAAAATAATGATACAGAGCGCTCTTGGATAGCCCCAACTCCGCTGCCAATTCGCGCATACCAACGCCGCTATAACCCTTTCTTATAAAGACTTCGACAGCCTTGCTGGCTATCTCATTTGACTGCATCTCCCGGTCAATAATCTTTGGCATTCTCATCCCCTCTGCCTGCTCTCATATGCTTTGGGCAAGCATAGGTTGTTGACATAATATATCCATCCGCTTTAATTAGTCCAATCGGACTATAAAGGAGTCGCTATGAAACGTGTATTAGTGATTGGTGCAACTGGATACTTGGGTCGTCATGTTGTTAGCGAATTAAAGCGGCAAGGCCATTGGGTGCGTGCACTTTCTCGGCATACAGATTCTTTCTCCAATAATCCCTTCGCACCAGACGAAGTTTTTACGGGTGAGATTACCCAACCAGAGACACTGCATGGATTAATGGATGATGTGGATTATGTCTTTTCATCTTTGGGTATTACTCGGCAGCGCGATAAACTCGGATTTTGGGATGTCGATTATCAAGGTAACAAAACTGTACTGGAAATGGCAATGGCTGCCAGGATAAAGAAATTCGTTATGATTTCAGTGGTGAGGCCAGAGCTGGCACAACATTTAGATATCGTCGGCGCCCGTGAGGCGTTTGTTGATAAGCTTCGTGCATCAGGTCTCGAATATACGATTGTACGCGCCACTGGTTTTTTCTCAGACATGATGGAATTTCTCACCATGGCGAAATCTGGCCGAGTCTTTCTTTTCGGATCAGGTCAGCATCGGATGAACCCGATTGATGGTGGTGATTTGGCTCGTGTCTGCGTTGACGCTTTTGATCGCCAGGAAAATGAAATTGAAGTTGGTGGTCCAGATGTATTGAGTTATAACGAAATTGCAGAACTGGCTTTTTCCGCTCTAAACCTAAAGCCGAATATCATACATCTTCCCAATTGGGTCACATCGGCTGCTATCGCTTTGTTATATCCGTTTAATCGCAAGACTTATACTATCATAAAGTTTTTTGCGACCCTTACACAGCACGACATTGTCGCACCACCAGTCCAAGGGAAGCATTTGATTGAAGCCTACCAAACCGCAGGGAGGACATTATGAATCGCATAACATTATCCCTTCAGCGTTTGATTGGCGTTCTTTTCCTGATTGCTGGCATCGGCAAATTCAGCACTGCGATAGAAGACCCTTACCTTGTGCTAGAGCAGGCCAGAATATCCAACCTGCATACCTGGCTTGCACCGTTATCGGCATTCGCTGTGGTTCAGGAAAAGTGGCTTATCCCACTTATCGGCACAACAATGATTTTAACTGGCATTGCACTACTCGCCAATCGCGGCCCAGTACGTCTTTCTATCATTATCTTGATCTGTATGGTTATATTATTTGTTATGATGTTGTGGCGTGCGTATCCGCAAATATTCATAATCGATGGGCTAATCATCACCGCTCTATTCTACCTTCTGCGCAAACGTTAAAAGCTAAGTTTGTGCAAATCAACGGGCATACGCCATTGATTTGATGCGCACTGATAAGTAATACAACCTACTTCCCCTCATGATGAGAGATAAATCAATTATATTATACGCTAAGCTCTTGAATATGGTTAATTTTTCCGCTGCAGTTCAAAGC
>JAJFLD010000103.1 GCA_021772875.1 Ghiorsea sp.
GTTTCCGTGATGTTATGAATATATGCTTTTCGAAGCCTCCAGCAAATGTAGTCTACGTTTAATACTGTTGTAGCAAAGCTAAGCAACTGGTCTGAATCTCCAGCTGGAGAAACGTGTTCATAGTTGCTATATTGTACGTCGGTCATTAAAGGGACATTGCCTGAAAGGGGCGAAAATAAGCCATATGATGGAATCAATGTATCTGGGTGGACATCTGGGCCTCCGATGCCAACACCTTGATTTGCTGCATGCAGCGCAAGATCTGAAAGCTTGTTTGTCATGCCAGGGAGCCAGTTGAGATAAAACACTTTAACTTTATCTGGGAAGGCTTTTGCAAGTGTATTGATGGTGAGGGTGAGTTCATTGAAATAATTTTCAGCATTATAATCGGGGTGTCCAGAAGTGTTTCCAGTGGCTGTTTCGCTGGTTTTAATGGCTTCAAAGTTAGGGTCTGAATTAAATTCAGCTCCTAGAGCTGTGATTAAAGCGCGGTACCTTTGACTAACACTATGTACCCAACGTTTTGCCATGTGGGAATCTGTTCCTGAGAATCCGCCTTGATATTCTGATGTTAACATATATGAAGGTACTGGTATAAAGAGATCTTTTTTAAAAGATTTGTCTCTAATCATAATTATCAATTGTTTGTTTAGTGGGCGTAATAAAGCAAGATCATTTTCAATACTTGAAAAATCATAAACATTCTTTTGGATTTCTAGATCAACCCAGTTGTATACAACACTCACACCTTTAATATTTGGATTCTGAACAAGTGTATCCAATACATCATTCGAAATACTTTCTTCGGTTTGAATATAATGGCCAGGGTTTAATGGCATGATTAAAGATTTGTTTATAGCTGTAATTTGATTTGGGTTATTATTGGTTTGGTTTATTGGGGAGCTTTGATGAGGCTTGTTATTGGTGGTGACTTCAGATCCACCCCCCCCACAAGAGGTTAGCAACACTAAGATAACAACACTTACTAAATATTTAATATTTCTGTTTAACATGATAACTCCTGACCTGCTCGCACTTGTATCTATCGGATTGGGAGTGTTTTTTCGGGATAGGTTGCATGCCTAAATCGTGCTAAGTATTTTCCTTATATTGCGGAGAGGTATGATTTGAATGGCTATGGTGCGCATAAGAGAGGGCAGTTGTTGGCATATCATATGTGTGAGTAGACGTGGAGATTGTTGAAGAGTTCAATTTGGTTTATCATGCTTTCTATTTAGGGAGAGTGTAATGGTGGTAAGGTTCTTTTTATTGTTGGTGATGACTTTTCTTTTTTCTTGTGTGTCACAGGCGGGAAATAGAGGGGGATTGCAGAAACACTGGATAACAAATGCTGAGTCCAAAGATGCAGTTTGTTTGGATGGTTCAAGGGCGACGTATTATTTATCTGAGCTAGGGCATGAAAACAAATGGGTAATCATGCTCGGTGGAGGAGTGCCTTGTGCAAACCTTGAACAATGTGCAAGGGCAAAGGAAAATCAAAATAGGCTTTCGAGTTCTAGGCAGAATAAGGATGTTATTCATGGCAGCGGTTTATTGTTAGAAAATAAGCAGTTGAATCCTTTGTTTTTTAATTGGAATAAAGTATTTGTACCGCAATGTTCTATGGATGCATGGGTGGGTGAGCAGCAAGCCTCTAAGCAAACCAAAGGCCTATTCTTTGAAGGAGGCACGATTGTCCGAGAGCTTGTTGAATCCTTAAAGAGTTTTGGCATTGGTGATGCTAAGGAGCTGGTAGTTGTAGGAAACTCTGCTGGAGGTGTTGGGGTTCTTAATCATATTGATAGAATTGCAGCACAGCTACCTAAAGTAAAAGTGAAAGGTATAGTAGATGGGGGCTGGATTTTGGATAGTCGACCGTTCAGTGGCCGCATGCATGATGGCATCTTAAATCGCTTTAAGAGCTTGGGTTCACTGGCTGTGGATGGTGATTGTGCAAAAGCTTACCCTAACCATCAATCAAAGTGCCTTATTGGCGCTTACGTCTACCCTTATGTGAAGACGCCAGTATTGATTCGGATATCTCAAAATGACCCTGAACATTTAAGACGTTTGGGTGTAGGGAAAGAGCAGCATGGAAAAGGAGAGCTTGCATACGTAGAAGAACATGCAAAGCAAGTGTGTCAATCATTGGAAAAAGTAAATTCCTATTTTAGTTTTTATGGGTTGCCACACACCACAGTGAAAAATAAAAGGGTGTTTTCTGAGTCATCTGGAAAGTATCATTTTTATAAAGAAATAGAAAACTTTATTGCTGGCGAAAGCCCTTACAGGAAAGCGACGGACTGCTCAAGGTATGAATAGTAATACTCAGTATAAAAGGTACTATTCGCGTGAATATTTTTCAAGAGGACTAACATCACAAGGCTTTTGCATCATCAGATGCTGTTTGTTATGTGATTATCATATGTATAAGGTTTGCTAAAAATGCCATTTTTTATTTTGTTGTTTATACTTTTCACTCTAACGGGGTGCGTCCTATCACCAGGTATGGCGCCACCGACTGAGCAGTCTGCTTCGGGCTCTGGAGTAGCGGCTGAAATTGTAGAAATATCACCGAAGATTATTCAAGAACAGATGCAAGAAAAGATCGCCGTGATCGCAGAGCCGAGCGAGGACATGGTAACGATAAAAGAATATCAGGTGAATGCATTTGATACACTTGCTATTACCATTTGGGATCACCCAGAGCTTACAACACCCGCAGGCGCTAACCCACCACCTCAGCTCCTTGGTAATATTGTGCGTAGTGACGGAACAATTTTCTATCCTTATGTTGGGGTCATTCACGTTGCAGGAAAGACGGTTGAGGAAATACGACTGCTATTAACAAAGCGGCTTACGAGTTATATAGAAAACCCTCAGGTGGATGTGCGTATTGCCGATTATAGAAGTCAGCTTGTTTATGTTACCGGAGAGGTAGGTAAACCTTCAACCATAGCTGTAACAAATAGGCCCTTAAGCCTTGTTGATGCTATTAATCAGGCAGGTGGAACCAAAATATCCTCAGATTTAAAGCATGTATCTCTTATTCATAGTGATGGCACACAAGAGAGTATTGATTTAGCACAGCTGCAAATGCAGGGGAAATTGTCGAACAACCGTTTTCTCAAAGCAGGGGATCATGTTTTTGTGCCCAATAATGAAAATGATATTGTGTTTGTGACCGGTGAGGTCGTGACACCAGGTAGCAAAGTTATTGGTTATCAACGTTATACCATAGCAAAAGCGTTAAGTGCTGCGGGGGGAGTTGACATGAGAACATCTAACCCAAGTCAAATCTATGTGCTTAGAGGCATAAAGAAAACGGAGTCTAATCAAAGCGCTTTATCAACAGTGAAAATATATCATTTGGATGCCAACACGCCAACAGGGCTTATCCTTGGTGACCAGTTTGAACTACAAGCGCATGATGTGGTTTTTGTTTCAAGTGCCGAAGTTGTGCGTTGGGGTAGGGTCATGGATAATTTTGCAGAAACAATCCAAACCATCACAGCAGCGCGTTTATACCAGATTCGAAAGTAATACTGTTTATTTAAATTGGGAGTTACATTGTGCAACAAAATATAGACCCTTTAGCTAATGATGGTGTTCTTGTAACCAAGCAACAAGAACAACCGGTTTCACTTGCTGATATTCTTAACGCATTATTGAAAGGTTGGAAGACGATAGCGTTTGTTACGTCATTGGTGCTTTTAGGCGCATTGCTGTTTTTACTTATCAGTAAACCTGTGTATAAAGCTGATGCAGTTGTTCAAATTGATCAGTCCTCAAAGGGCATGAGTAATCAGTTGGCGCCTATTGAAGCAATGCTCACTGGCACATTGCCTTCAGATGGTGAAATAGAGCTGATTCGCTCACGTGCAGTGCTGGGCAGAGCAGTTGATGATTGGGGGTTAACCATATCTGCAAATGCAAAACATGTATTTTTATTTGGTGGCATCGCAGCAGCTATCAATAAGGGGGTACAAGAGCCTGTATCACCGTGGTTATGGTTGAGTTCTTATGGCTGGGGCGGCGAAAAAATAAAGATCAAGTCTCTAGCACTACCTAAATTATTGTTAAGTGAAACATTGGTATTAACAGCCCTTCCCGAAAATAAGTTTAAACTGGTATCCCCTAGCGGAAAATTGTTGTTTAGTGGCGCAGTTGGTGAAGATGTCGTCAATAATAAATACCATATACATGTTCGAACACTTAAGGCGCGCCCAGGCACAGAGTTTGAAATAGTTCAATCAGCACGTTATGACACGATTGTAGACCTTCAAGAAGACTTGGAGATTGAAGAGCTTGGCCATCAATCTGGTATTATTAGGATTTTTTATACAGGTGTTAACAGTGCTGTGATCACAGGCATTATCAATACGATTGTTGATGAGTATGTTCATTTAAATATTTCGCGAAAGGCAGAAGAAGCGAGAAAGACACTAGATTTCCTTAAGGTTTATTTACCGCAGTCCAAACAGGGGTTGGTAAAGGCAGAGAAAGCGCTCAGTGACTTTCAAAGAACGCATGAAACGATTGCGCTAGATCAAGAAACTAAAGCAATGCTGGATCGAACTGTTTCGGTGCAAACGCAAATTGAACAGTTTAAATTGGAACGTGAGGATATGCGTCAGCGGTTTTCTAACTCTCATCCGAATATTGTGACATTGGATAAAAAAATAGCTAATTTGGTTCAAGTCTTAGCATCAGATGCCAAAATATCACAAGGCATGCCAAGAATTCAAAGGGAGCTGCTTGCTCTTTCAAGAGATGTCAGTGTAAGTACAGAGATGTACACATATCTGATCAATCGATCACAAGAGTTGAGGTTGATGGAAGCTGGTACAGTCAGTGATATTCGTATTGTAGATTTGGCAGAAACACCATTCGAACCCATTTTTCCTCAGCCATCTATTGTCATTGTGGTTGCAATATTTTTAGGTTTTCTATTAAGCGTTGCTATTATCGTGGTAAGGTTATCATTGCATCATGGTGTAACTACAGCCGAAGAAATAGAAAATGGTATTGGCGGCGCAGTTTATGCGGTGATACCATTTAGTACCCATCAACAAGCGCTTAAGAAGAATGAAGGCATCTTGGCTAAACAGTATAGTTCCGACACATCAATTGAGAGCCTACGCAGTTTGATAGTAAACTTACATTTCTCATTAACTGATGATGATCAACTCAATAGCATTGTGATTAGTGGCGTGAGTCCAAAAGCAGGAAAAAGTTTTATATCTGCCAACCTCGCTTATCTTTTAGCCTCTTCGGGTAAGCGGGTATTGCTTGTCGATGCAGATATGCGTAAAGGCTACCTTGCAAAAAGCTTTGGCGTAGCGCAAAGCCCAGGGCTATCTGAGTTGTTATCAGATCAAGTGACAACACCTTCTTATTTGCATAAACCACACGAAAATTTAACGCTAATCACTACTGGTGATTTCCCTCCTAACCCACTTGATTTATTGATGTCAAAACGGTTTAAATCACTTATGGATGGCTGGCATGATGAGTATGACCACATTATTATTGATACACCGCCAGTATTGTCTGTTGCTGATGCGACGGTTATTTCGGAAATATGTGGACCTGTCTTCTTGGTTGTCCGTGCAGGCGAAAATTCGATAGAGGATATAAGAGCTGCGCAACGACGGTTTTTAATTACCAATCAGGCTGTGCACGGCTACTTGTTGAATGGTTTTGTACCAAGCGCACTTAGTGCTAAAGGTTATGGAAAGTATGCTTATTATGGTTATGGCGAATATAAGTAAAACCTACCATGATTAAATTGATTGCTACACATTGGAGATTAAATGTCACATGATTTTCAGGCTCCCCGAACAGGCGTAGAAATAGCGCTTGCGACAATCTGGGAACAAGCCTTAAATGTACACCCGATAGGTATTCGCGACCACTTCACAGATGATTTGGGAGGGGACTCTATTACTGCTGTTCGTATTATTGAGCCTATTCAAAAGAAGATGGGTGTTACTTTACAAATGACAGCTCTTTTTGATGCTCCGACTATTGCCGATCTCGCTAGTTATTTAATGAAGAATTATAAAAATTATATCCATTTACTTATGGAATACAGTGATGCCATTGCATCTGATACGACTTCTTCTCAGCATGAAAATACAGCTTTAAGCGACGATGAGCTTGCGGGATTTCAGGCAGCAGTGCGAGCGCTCTTTGCCAATGATGATTTGGACACACCCGTGACAAAGCTACCATCGGCAGTGTTTATATTGTCGCCGCCTAGATCGGGTTCAACACTTTTACGCATCATGCTTGCTGGACACGCCCAATTGTTTTCTCCACAAGAGCTCAACTTATTACCTTTTACTTCCATGCAGCAAAGAAGTGCAAAAACTGGAGAGAGGTTAAATTTCTTTATGCAGGAAGGTCTTGTTCAGGCTTTCATGGCAGCAAAAGGCTGGGATAAAGAGCAAGCTTTGGCTTTGGTGCAAGAATTGGATGCAACGAATGCTTCAATTTCAGAAGTTTACACGCGCTTACAAGAAGCCATTGGTTCACGTATCCTTATTGATAAGTCGCCTCTAAACTCTTCATACCCGTTGGCTGTGGAACGTATTGAAGCACTTTTTGAAGCACCAAAATATATTCATTTGACACGTCACCCTTACGGTATGATAAAATCATATGAAGAAGAACGTTCAGATATGTTGTTTCCTTTTGATTCAAATCTGAATACACAGCAATTTGCTGAAGCCAATTGGTTTAGTTCGCATCAAGGTGTCCAAGATGGGTTAAAATCTATACCGATGCGTAGACAAATGCATTTGAGCTTCGAACAGCTAACGAAAAATCCTGAAGCTACGATGAAGCAAGTCTGTCATTTCTTAAGGATTGAATTTACGCCAGATATGCTCAACCCTTATGACGGTTCATCTAAGCGCATGACCGTAAGTGCTAATGATAAGGGTATTATGATTGGAGATAGAAAGTTTTATCAACACACAAGCATTGATGCGCAAGTGGCGGATACATGGAAAGATATGTATGAGATAGATTTTTTGCGCAATGATACGCTTCAGCTTGCCGAACAATTTGGTTACAAAAGCATTTCAGAGAAAGGAAAAGCATAAAACACATGAGTTATATTCCGCCACGCGATGAGATTGAATTAGATTTGGTTGAAATTTGGCAAGCTGTTTTGCACAAAGATAAGATAGGTATGCTTGATAGTCTTGAAGCACTGGCGGCGACCGATGTACAACACGCATTGCTTGTAAAGCAGGTGAATGAGAAATTTGAACGTGCATTATCAGAACCAGAGCTTAGGGATGCGTCAACCATTGATGCACTTGCTGATATTTTAAGAGAAGACGTTAAGCAAGTTTCGTTTTCATGTTTAGTGCCTATGCGGGCCACGGGTTCGCGCACACCATTGTTTTGTGTTCATGGTGCAGGTGGCAACATCATGATTTTCAAAGATTTATGCAAAAGATTGGGTGATGAACAACCCTTTTATGGCTTGCAATCAAAAGGTCTTGATGGCGATGCTACCCCATTGCGTAGTGTTGAAGATATGGCGCGCGAGTATTTAACTGAAATTCGTGAAGTGCAACCACATGGTCCATATATTTTTGCTGGTATGTGTCTAGGTGGTTTAATTGCTTACGAAATGTCACAACAAATTGTAGCTATGGGTGAAGAGGTTGCATTGCTTGTTTTACTCGATGCTAGAAACCCTACATCCATGTTAGAAATGGATGAGCGGGGTTTTAAAACACAATCGGTCTTCCATAAAATACAGGATAAAGCCAAACAAGGTGATTTGCTTGGTGTTGTAAAACGAAAATTGGGCCGCTTGAAAACCAAAGTCATGAAAAAAACTTTATGGGCATATAAAGAAACAGTAAGTAATCACTTTACTGAAAAAGAAAAGCGATTCTATCGGCATATATGGGATGCCAATGCTGAAGCAAGGAAATCTTATTCGCCTAAACCTTATTCTGGAAATATAGTGGCTTTATTAGCGGAGGAAGCACCTGATGGGTCGCCTAGGGATCCTAAGCGGGGTTGGATGAAACTTGCCCCACAGCTAGAAGTGATTAAAATACCAGGCAGACATGACACCGTTGTCTGTGAGCCACAAGTTCAAGTGTTGGCCAGCAGCATCAACACTAGACTTAGTAAAATCATACCTACGAATACTTAAGTAGGCACTTGTGGTTTCACTATATTATTTAGAAATAGAAACCGTGACAAACTGCGAACAGTATTTGTACCACCATGTATTAACAGGGCTAGAGAAGAAACATGTTGATAGGCTGAAATTTAGCAAGCCAAGATTGCAACGTATTCTTGCGCGCGGTTTTTTAAGAATATTGCTGTCCAACAGGTTAAACATTGCGGTTGAAGATATAAATTTAGCATTTAACGCATATGGAAAACCACGCATGAGCAATTCAGGGTTGAATTTTAATATTTCTCATGCCCATGATGTGGTGGTTTTTGCTGTAAGTGATAAATATGCAGTGGGAATAGACACAGAGTATGTTGCAAATGATTTAGCAATAAACCACATGCCGAGATTGTGTTTTCATGCAGATGAGTGGCAACATTTTAATCAGCTAAGTTGCAATGCAGACAAACAAGTATTTTTCTTAAAGATGTGGACAGCTAAAGAGTCTATAGCTAAAGCAATTGGTTCAGGGCTAGCCATAAACTTCCAAAATATTTCTACGTTGGATGGGAATCATACCTATTGTGATGGTGATCATAACGTGGAACAGGTGCACTTAAAATCGCCAGTGGCTGATTTTGTGACATCATTGGCGACTTGTTCAAGGGTTCCCCCTGAAGTGAGTCGTTGGAATAAAATGACTGAGGATTGGATTTAATATGTCAGAACAGCAGAAAAAAATGCCAAACTTTCTCATGATTGGGGCTCCTAAAGCAGGAACAACTTCACTTTTTCAGTATCTCCGCCTTCATCCTGATGTATTCTTAAGTGACTTAAAAGAACCTAATTTCTTTGCCTTAGAACATAAAAACATCACTTATCAAGGACCTGGCGATAAAAGAGGGAATCGTTGCCGAATTTCCAATATAAGCGATTATGAAGCTTTATTTTCAGAGGCAGAGGCTGGTAAGGCTATCGGCGAAGCATCAACTTTTTATTTGTATTCAGAGGATGCAGCGAAAAACATTTTTGCACACGTGCCAAACATGAAAATGATAGCTATTTTACGTAACCCTGTGGACTTAGCCTATTCCGCATACCTGCATATGAAACGCGAAGGCCGCGAGCCATGCAGCAGCTTTGAAGAAGCTTTGGCGCAGGAACAAACGCGAATAGATCAAAACTGGGGGCCGTTGTGGCACTTAACACGGCAAGGTTTTTATGCACAACAATTAAAACGGTATTATCAATATTTTCCAGAGGAACAAATAAAAATTTTCCTTTACGAGGACTGGCAAAAAAATCAGCAAGGTGTTTTGAAAGATATCATGATTTTTCTAGGTATAGATCACACTATAAACTTAGATACATCAAAGCGATTTAATGAATCAGGGGTGCCGAAGTCGTTGCTCATCCATCAGACACTGACAAAAAATAATATTATAAAACGTATGCTAAAACCACTTTTACCCAAACAGCTAAGGCGCAGTATGATGGCGTCTTTGACAAAGAAAAACCTAAAGCAAAACAATACTGTAGCGATGTCTGAAACAACAAGGAAAATGCTGCAAGCAAGATTTAAGGACGATATTCAAGCTTTGAGCGTTTTAACGGGTAAAAATCTCAATCATTGGCTTGATTAATCAGCTAAAAATTTAGCAATATATTGTCCATGCTGTTTTTGAACTTGAATGATGTATTCCTGAGTGTTGTCTTCTAAAATATTGCTGCAACGCCAGAGTTGATCAGTATCCGCTTTGAAAGGTTCACATGTTAAGTCTATAGGGGCTAAGCGAAGTTTCATCGCTTGGAGCAAATGCATACGCACCAAATCTTTGATGACTATGACTTTGTAAAGGAAATCAATGCTAGCAGTCTCACTATTGTTGCTTACCCATGCTGCACGTTCGTTTTCGGTAAGAACCAAGTAGGCAAGTTTATAAAGCCAAACTTTCCCAGAAGACAATAAAAAATCTATATCAAATGCATTAAAAGTGCTCTTGCCATGCTGCACATCAGATAAAACTGAATAGGAAGGGTAATTTGTAAAATTCTCAAACCTGTCAGGCACACTAAAGTGACTAACCAATAATGACCCCATTGTTGCAATGAGATCACCTTGCTCATTAGAGAAGTCGACATCTGCCCTTATGGCGAGCGTCTCTGGCCATAAATGATGGGAGATAGCATTTTTTGGATAGTTTGAGCCAGGGTAAGTTTGTGATAGTAGGTGTTCAGCACTCAACTCACCTTGCTGATTGAAGAAGCGGTATGCTGCGTTTTCAGGTACGGGGGAGCCATCGGTTTGCTCAAATGTAATACGAAGTGAGGCTATGATTTTGCTATCGACAGGCTGGGGCACATCGAAATACGCATACGATGAAATTTGAAAAGGTAATATAGCTAAATTAACAGCGTATTTACTGTGTATCCAGAAAGCAATTAAGTGCATAGATGCATCAATCATGATGGGGTCGATGACAAAATCAGGCTTTGTACTCTGGGAAAATAGTTGATGTCTGGGTTGTACTACAAGCTCGCCAATAATACCATTTTTGCCAATGGAACGGATATCTTTGACAGCTTGAAATAAAGGGCCGTGAAACTCACCAGGAGGGGATG
>JAJFLD010000104.1 GCA_021772875.1 Ghiorsea sp.
CCAAGCAGCAGGTGTTAAGCCCAATAAGGTTGCCAAAATAAACGCCCAAAAAATGCGCGACAATATATGCGACAACTTGTGCGGCAATATGCTTGAAGAATAACCCATCTTCATGGGATACCCATTAAAGAAATAAACAATTGCGGCCCTTTACTTCAAATAAAAAATCACTTACCCACTCAACCATGCCGCACAGATTAACCATTCACATATGAAATGACAGCAATACACACATATGTTTGACTGGGCGGCCTATGCCGCAAACACAACCTATTCTGTATTCTTTTCGCCGTCGCCCGTACGCCATGCGTGCAAGGTTTGCGCTGCTTGCCGTTGGCATTGTTGTTGAACACCGCGAAATTGCGTTGCAAAACAAACCCAAAGCCATGTTGCAAGCTTCTGCAAAAGGCACTGTGCCCGTGCTTGTTTGCGCCGATGGTCAAGTCATTGATGAAAGCTTAGACATCATGCTTTGGGCGCTACAGCAACACGACCCCCACCATTGGTTAGCAGAAAAAGAACCCAGCCTCAAACTCATCACCGAAAACGATCAAACCTTTAAACTCTGGTTAGATCAATACAAATATGCCGATCGCTTCCCAGAGCACCCCCAAAACTACTACCGCCAACAAGGCGAGTTGTTTTTACAGCAACTCGAAGCCAAGCTGCAAACACACAGTTTTCTTTTGAGCCATCAACCCCAGCTGGCTGACTACGCCATCTTTCCTTTCATTCGCCAGTTTGCCTTTGTCGATAAACATTGGTTTGATTCCTCGCCCTACCCCAAGCTACAACTTTGGTTGAGCTTTCATCTTCAAAGCAAGCTCTTTTTGCAAGCCATGCAAAAACATGAGGTCTGGGCATCTTAAATCATGATATGAGGTAGAAAGAAAATCATTTTGATGCGATACTACCGCATGTTTTGGCTTCGCTTTTTTCTTCTCTTATCCTTGGTGCTGCCTTTAGGTTGCGCAAAAAAACCACCATCAAACCTTAATGATAGCTGTGCCATGTTTAAGGAAAAAAGCGGTTGGTATGATGATGCTAATGCCGCCTTTAAGAAATGGGGTGTGCCTATTCATGTGCAACTTGCCATTATTCATCAAGAATCGCGCTTCCGTGCCCAAGCCAAAACGCCCACCGAATATCTGCTTTGGTTTATCCCTTGGGGCAGGAAATCCAGTGCTTATGGTTATGCCCAAGTCAAAGATGAAACATGGGATTGGTATATCGAAAAAACAGGCAATAGTGGTGCAGACCGTGATGACTTTGAAGATGTGACCGACTTTATTGGCTGGTATGTCAATTATACGCACAAAACTTTAGGCATTTCCAAGTGGGATGCCTACAACCAATACCTTGCCTACCATGAAGGCCATGGTGGTTTTCAACGCAAAACCTTTAACAAAAAACCATGGCTGATTGGTGTAGCCAAAAAGGTGAAGAAACGTGCTGCCATGTATCAAACTCAAATTGCCCGATGCAAAGAAGACTTGGAAAATGACTGGAGTTTTTGGCCTTTCTAAAATCACATCGAATTACTTATTTGCACATCGCGACCATGCGTGAGCTGCAAGCATGGTTGTTTGTCAGCTGTATGTTCTTTGGTCTTCAAAACCAAGCTTGGGCAGAAGGGAATGCAAATAACTGTGCACAAATATTGATCGATGCAGAGCGACTTGCATGTTACGACCAATTGTTGAACACACCTGTCTCATCACAATTTCGAAAACAAGAAAACGCTGAATTCGACTTTAACAACACTGGCTCAGCCTTTGACTTTGGTGAGCATAAAGCGGCGTCTTATCTTGAACGAACTTGGGAACTTAATAACGACGTCAAAACAGGTTTGTTTCGTTTTCGCCCTTATCAACCCAATATCTTATTGTTATGGCGCAAATCAGATAGCCCCAATCATTCACCATCCACACCCACCCAAGCGAACCCCAATACGGGCACACTTCTGGCCGACGAACTAAGCTATCAATTAAGTTTCAAGACCAAGCTATGGCAAGACATCTTTTCAAGCCCCATTGATTTATGGTTTGCTTATACCCAGCAATCCTACTGGCAAATATACAACCAAAAGGCATCCTCGCCCTTTCGTGAAACCAATTATGAACCTGAATTGATTCTTACCATACCCATGCACAACACCACACTGCTTGGCCTCAATTTAAAAATAATTAACATTGGCATTGCGCATCAATCCAATGGTCGATCTAGACCCTATTCGCGCAGCTGGAATCGCCTTTATGTTCAAGCAACATTAGAAAAAAATGACTTTTTAATCTCTGTTCGTGCTTGGCAACGTTTTCATGAAGTCACAAGCAATGATGACAACCCTGATATTTCTAAATTCATGAGCCATGGCGATATTCAAGCCACCTGGTTTGGTGAAGTGAATACTGTTTCAGCTTTGGCTCGTTATAACATCAGCAATCATAAAGGTGCTTTCAAGCTCGATTGGTCATTTCCTCTGCGAGGACACCTCAAAGGTTATGCTGAATTATTCACAGGTTATGGCGACACCCTGATTGATTACAACCATCGTCAAAGTATTTTTGGCTTGGGTTTACTCATTTCAACTTGGCCTTAAATATTGTAAAGTGCACGACCAAATACCACATAGCAGTATCAACACTGGGGACAAACGATGCAGTCAAAAAAAGTTCACTTTCAAAATGCCGAAAACCTCTCTCTGGCAGCTTATTTGGATTTACCCATTGATGGTAAACCCAGAGCTTATGCGCTTTTTGCCCACGGTTTTACACTTACCAAACATCTTAAAGCCATTTCACATATCAATCGTGCACTGACATCCAAAGGCATTGCCGTATTGCGTTTTGATTTCACTGGTTTGGCTGAAAGTGAGGGTGATTTTGCCGACACTAACTTTTCCACCAATGTAACAGATATTGTTTCTGCTGCTCGGTTCTTAGAACATGAATATGAAGCACCAAGTATTCTCATTGGCCATTCACTTGGTGGCTCTGCCGTGCTTGCAGCGGCAAGTGATATTGCTTCTGCAAAAGCTATCGTCACCATTGCCTCACCTTGCGACCCATCACATATCAAACATGTTTTTGCAGACCAAGTTGAAGACTTAGAGCGTGATGGTCATATCACCATCAATCTCGGTGGTCGAAACATCACCCTTAAAAAACAATTTCTCGATGATGTGAATGGTGCAAACACTTGTGCCGCCATTCATGACTTAAACCGTGCTTTGCTTATTTTCCATTCACCCGTGGACAGTATTGTTCATATCAGCCATGCCCAACGCATTTATCAAGCTGCCAAACATCCCAAAAGTTTTATCACCCTAGACCGTGCCGACCATTTGCTCAGCGATACAGCCGACGCGCAGTATGTAGGCAAAATGATTGCCTCATGGGCAGATAAATATTTGCCTGCACGTGAAATGGATATGGATGCCGCAGGTCATCAAACACGTGTTCGCACTGGTTTGTCTTATTATACCGACATCAAATCAGGTGGCCATGGTTTAACTGCCGATGAACCAACCACTCTCGGCGGCAGCAACCTAGGCCCAACACCTTACGGGCTTTTAATGTCTGCCCTAGGCGCATGTACCAGCATCACCTTGCGCATGTATGCCGATCGCAAAGGCTGGGATGTCAAAGAAATTAATGTCTATATCAATCAAGAAAAAAGGCATGCTCAAGATTGTGCCGACTGCAAAGAGCATCCTCAAAAAATCGACTATATCGAACGTTTTATTGAAGTCGTTGGTGAAATTAGCCCTGAGCAGGAGCAACGCCTTTTAGAAATCGCCGATCATTGCCCCGTACACCGCACCTTGCAAGGCCAAGTACACGTTGAAACCGCCTTATTTAAACCCAAAACAACAATCAGCACCTAATTGAGTTATTAAAGAAGCTCCTTATTGGCATCCCAAAACAGCTCTTTAAACGGTTACTCAAGCTTGGTTGCAGGCGATAAATCTTTAATTGCTTGGCGTAATACGGCCGAGCGAAAGGGTTTTAAAAGCAAGCGCGTATCCTCAAGACCTTCAACACCATCAACCAAAGCATCACCAAGATCATGCCCCGTCACAAAAATTACTGGTAAACTCGGATTAATTTGACGAATTTTTTTAGCT
>JAJFLD010000105.1 GCA_021772875.1 Ghiorsea sp.
GAGCTTGAAAAAGCAAAAAGGGAAGCAGAAGAAAAAGGATTGGCGGATAACAAGAAGTTTGAGGAACTTGCAACGAAACGGGCAGAAGAACGCGACGCCGTAACAAGTAAATATACCTCATCACTTCAAGATAACCGCATAATCACAGAAGCAAGCAAAGTTGGCGTTGTGGACATTGAAACAGTATTGAAGTTGGTTGACAGGTCAGCAATCACAATTGACGATAACGGAACGGTTACCGGAGCAATTGAGGCAGTACAATCGTTACTAGCCGCCAAGCCATTTTTAAAAGGCAAGGCAGGGGCAACAACGATTGGGTCCGGGACAAACCCGGGCGAGGGCGACGACGCAAACATTAAAAAGTTTAAATTATCTCAATCATATCATGGCAAAGATGGAGGCCAATGATGCTGGTGCAGATGAAGCCTTGTTATTAAATGCTCAAGGGCGCTTGGCAGAAGGTGCAGCTGATAATGTATTTATCATCAAAGATGATGTTTTATGTACGCCACCAGTGACAGAAGGTGCACTTGATGGGGTAACACGCCATATTGTATTGGGTTTAGCGCAAGATTTAGGCATCAAAGCTGAAATCAAACCGCTATCACCTTTTGATGTCTACACTGCCGATGAATGTTTTCTCACCGGCACGGCGGCTGAGTTAATCACTGTTGCGACTTTGGACGGAAGAAGTGTGGGGCAAGTGAATGGTCAGTATTTCTGTCAATTCAATGCAGCATACAAAGCTTTAATTGCTAAAGAATGCCCATAAGTTTTGCAGGCGCGCAATAAAAAAGGCTCCTCAGCATAAAACTGGGAGCCTTTTCTTGTCCGACAGGTTAAATCTTAGTTCTTAGATTGATCCACAATTTTGTTGATCCAAGGCATCATAGAGCGAAGCTTCTCGCCTGTAACTTCAATGGGATGTGCAGCATTGTTGCGACGCGCTGCTGTCATTGAAGCATAGTTGGTCGCCCCTTCAAGGATGAATTGTTTGGCATATTCACCTGTTTGAATGTTGTGTAAACATTCTTTCATGGCTTTGCGTGATTCATCATTGATCACTTTAGGGCCAGTGACATATTCGCCGTATTCAGCATTGTTTGAGATGGAGTAGTTCATGTTGGCGATGCCACCTTCATACATCAAATCAACAATCAATTTCAATTCGTGAAGACATTCGAAATATGCCATTTCTGGTGCGTAACCGGCTTCAGTTAATGTTTCAAAACCAGCTTTCACCAACTCAACAGCGCCACCGCAAAGTACAGCTTGCTCACCGAACAAATCGGTTTCTGTTTCATCTTTAAAAGTTGTTTCGATAATGCCTGTACGACCGCCACCAATAGCTGATGCATAAGACAAACAAATCGCTTTAGCATCACCTGTTGCATCTTGATGAATGGCGATTAAGTCAGGAATACCACCACCACGTACGAATTCAGAGCGCACAGTGTGGCCAGGTGCTTTAGGCGCAATCATCACTACATTCAAATCAGCGCGAGCTGTAACTTGGTTGTAATGCACGGCGAAACCATGGGCGAATGCCAAAGTAGCACCTTTTTTGATGTTGGGCTCAATTTCATCTTTGTACAAAGCAGATTGAAACTCATCAGGTGTAAGAATCATTACAACGTCAGAAGCCGCAACAGCATCTGCAACATTGCTTACTTTCAAGCCATGTGCTTCAGCTTTGGCAACTGATGAAGAGTTGGGGCGAAGACCAACCACCACATCAACACCTGAATCATTAAGGTTGGTTGCGTGGGCGTGTCCTTGTGAACCATAACCAATGATGGCAACTTTTTTGCCTTTGATGATAGAAAGATCAGCGTCTTTGTCATAATATACGTTTAAAGCCATGGGTCGTTCTCCTACTTAAATTACTCAAAATGGCTGCGCACACTAATCAAGGTTGAACGAAACATCACCTATTAATATTGTTTTAACCCTAATGCGTAAAGTTTGTCGAATCGCAGCTGAATTAGTAGGGTGCGTCTATTATGAATATACAAGGGATTAAACGACTATGGATTTAAATTATGATCATGCTTATTGGGGAATTTTCTTCGCCGGTTTATTTTATGTGGTAGGTAATGCAGCTTGGGTGAATCAATGGGCGCGCAATAGTCGATTTGTAGCGATTGTGATTTGGACAGTTTTGGGTGTTGCTTTGCTGATGTTAGCGGCCATGTTTGATATGCGTTTGGATCCTAATTTAGAAGCTTCTGTTTGGGATAGAATGAATAGTGTGTCTGGTGAAAATCATTGGATTGCTTTGACATTGTTTGCCTTAATGTCCACGCCTGGCATTGCAGCCAACCTTTTCAGTTTGGATTTGAGAATGACAAAATTGGCATTAATTGTACCTGGTTTGTTTGTGTTCATCCCCATAGGTAAACAATTGGAACATCCTGAGGGTTCGTTGCTTTTGATTTCAGTGGGTGCAGCCGCGGCTGTGATTACGCTTGTGTTATTATTTGAAATTTTACTCGATGCAGAACCCAAGAAAAAAACCAAACAGGAAAAAGCTGCTGCATGAAACACATGAACTCACGTGCCTCCACGCTGATCGAGGCTTTGCCATACCTGCAACGGTTTGCCGACCAAACCATAGTCATTAAATATGGTGGCAACGCCATGGTGGAAAAAAGCTTAAAAGAAAGCTTTGCCATGGATATCACCTTGTTAAAACAAGTCGGTATTCATCCCGTTGTGGTTCATGGTGGTGGGCCACAAATTGGGGAACTTTTGAAAAAAGTGGGCAAACAAGCTGAGTTTATTGATGGCATGCGGGTCACCGATAATGAAACCATGGATATTGTTGAAATGGTCTTGGCTGGCAGCGTGAATAAAGAAATTGTTGCCAATATTAATCGTGCCGGTGGCAAGGCTGTGGGTTTATCGGGTAAAGATGGTGGATTGATTTGTGCGCGTAAGATGGAAGTGACACGTCATTCGCCTGAATTGGATGTCCCAGAAATCATCGACCTTGGCCACGTGGGCAAGGTGCATAAAATCAACACTGAAATCTTGAAAGTGCTTGAGGCCGATAAATTCGTGCCCGTAATTGCGCCGGTGGGTTATCATAAAGATAAGGCTCAGAGTTATAATATCAATGCCGATTTGGTAGCTGGTGCGATTGCGCAAGCTTTGGGTGCGGCAAAACTTATTTTGCTAACGGATGTGCCTGGAGTTTTGGATGAAGACAAAAATTTGCGCTCAAAACTTACAACTGAAGAAGCACGTCAGTGGATTAAAAAAGGTGTTATTTCTGGTGGTATGATTCCTAAAGTAAACTGCTGTTTGGATGCTGTTGAGCATGATGTGAAGCATGCTCACATTATTGATGGGCGTGTGCCTCATGCTATTTTACTTGAAATGTTTACTGATGATGGGGTAGGCACCGTATTCTCTGCATAACTAGGGGGTTCATCCCTTGTGCTTGAGAATGAAAGTGTCGTGGGTGTTGTTGTAGCATAAGGGTTTGTGAGGGTTTGGGGGTATGGAATGATATTTCAATTTATTGGGTTTATCCTTTTCTTTTGGATGGCACTTATGCCTGCTTCGGCCGCTGATTTTTCAAGCTTAAGTCAGGCGGAGAAAAATTTCATTGGTGATTCCATTTATAAGAATGAATGCAATGGGTCGCGCCAATGTCTTGTGGCATGGAACGATGGTGAAAACTTTGCATCCCTTGGCATAGGCCATTTTATTTGGTTTCCTCAAGGGGCAAGTTTGCCTTTCCAAGAGAGTTTTCCCGACTTGGTGAAATGGTTAAATCAACATCACGTTGTTAAACCAGCATCACTGGCTTGGCTGAATGAAAATACTGCGTGTCCATGGCAAAACAAAGCTGCCTTTAACAAACCAGATCAGCACCAAAAAATTGAAGCATTAAGAACTTGGCTAGAAGCCAATAAAGCTGAGCAAGCTGCATTTATTTTAGCCCGATTATCGCAATCTTTAGATAAGATGCTGCAAGTCTCTTCGCCACAAGAGCAAAAAACTATCCGAAAACAATTTAACCGCGTAGCTGCACTGCCTAAGGGTGGGTATATCTTAGCAGATTATGTAAATTTTAAAGGTGAAGGCAGCAAAGCAACAGAGCAATACCATGGGCAAGGTTGGGGATTGCGTCATGTATTGCTGACCATGGATAAGCAAGGTGCAGCAGATAAAGCCTTTGCTCAAGCTGCAAAAGCATCCTTGGTGCAACGTGTAGCTTTATCACCTGAACAACGTGGAGAACAGCGTTGGTTAAAAGGCTGGTTCAAACGCATAGATACTTATGCGGGCAGCTGATTAAGCCCATTTATGCAGCATTTTTTTTTTACGGTTGTTATAAGAGTATTGATTTGTTGCCATAGTTTTATGGCAGGGAAGCTGTGTCATGGCTAAACGTGTTATTCTGCAAGGCTGGTTTGGCATGCAAAATTTTGGTGATGACTTGCTGCTTGAAGTCACGCTTAGGCATTTGCGAGCATCACTGAATTATATTCGTATTGATGTTATTGGTGAGGGGGCCAAGCGACCAGACTTTCTACCCAAAGATGTTAAATATATTCCAAGAGCAAGTCGGAAGTGGGGCTGGTTGCGTAGGCGCTGGTTACGATCAGGGGCAGACTGGGTACTTTGTGGTGGCAGCGTGCTCCAAGAAGACGTGTTGCAACGTTTTATCGAACCTGCAACCCAAGTAAAAAAAGCTGGTGGTAGAGTCTTTTTACATGCCATTGGTTTGCGTGAGAAGATGTTGCTAACACCGCAACTACAAGCATTGATGGACAATGTGGATGCCGTATCCGTGAGAGAGCGAGCTGGATGGGAGATTCTTTCTCAGTTTGGTGATGTGACGTTGGTTGCCGACCCTGTTTTTGCTATGCAGATAGCACCTCAGCAAGTCAAACCTGACAACCTGCTGATAGCCCTTCGTGGTAGCGTTGAAACCGAATCAAATCTAGACTATATATGCCATTGGATAAGGGATATTAGTGGTGATTTTTCTGCGATAGAAGTGATGGTGTGTTTTCCTGCTCAAGATTTAAGTATCAGCCAAGGCGTGGTTGAAAAACTCGCTGACCTTAATGTAAAATTATTGCCGCAAATCTCAGCCTTTGAGATGGCTAAGCTGGTTGCACAAGCTGGTCAGCTTATCACGATGCGTTTACACCCAGCTATTGTTTCTTTGGCCGCAGGAAATGTGCCATGGGTACTTCATCCTGAACATAAACAACAAGCCTTGATGATTGATGTTGGTCATGAAGATCATCTGCTGAGCTGGGACAATGTTCGCCAGAAGATAAAACTTAGTAGGCATGCCGATACACATATGGAAAAATTTATTGCACAAGGGCAGCAATCGTTAGATCTCTTGTCCAGTTGGATTAATCAAAGCTAAACAAAAAGCCCTGTTTTGGTTTGTGTTTTACATCCTGCAACCCCAAAAGACTAAGACTTCGTTTAAAGCAAAATAGATGACGTATGACGTGATTTTTTAAGCTTAACAGTATTATTCTTCAGTGGTTTCATATTCAATGCCGCCAATCAAGGCGAACATAAAATTGTAAAGCCAGCATCCAATAACAATAGAAAGATAACTAAAAAATAAATACATGACTGGGAATCCTGCAAACATCATCCATGGAAATCCCAAAGGGTTTCCGAAAGGATCTACAGTTGGCATGGTGAATACACTCATAGCAAAGATAGGCAAAAACATAGGTAAAGAACCGATTGCCGTTAAAATAGCAAAAACTTTTGCAGTTTGATGCGGTGAAAAGCGCTTAATTTGTTTTTTCATGGTAAAAGTCCTGTGTTTGGGTTTTAAAAGTCATACCTTTAATATAGTTCAGGATAGGCGATACAACAAGTTTGATGTGTAAGAGGTGTGTGTGCTTTGATTAATCTCAAATGGGTTAGATATGGTCTGCTTTTAACTGAACACAAGGAGGGCTAACGTTATGGCATCTAAGCTATTTTTTACTTCATTTGTTGTGCAGGTAAGTGGGTTCCATGGATAGTTGACGGTAGGTGCGGAAACGTTCTCTTGAGGCTTGTTTTAAATCCTCATCCCAGCCATCGACAAAATCAACAATATGCGAAAAACCTGAAAGCTCAGTTGGAATCTCTAAACCACCATTAATTAAAACTTGCGCATGATTATCATGATTAATTTGGGTTGATAATAAGATGGGTTGCTGTGCATTGGTATACACATCATCGCTGAGTATTCCATGGGCTAAAAATGATTCAGGGTGAATGGTCCATAAACGATCGCTAAGTTGCTGCATGAAATCATCATCGGGCGCTAAAACCAAAACATGAGGTGTGAGTCGATTGCGAC
>JAJFLD010000106.1 GCA_021772875.1 Ghiorsea sp.
TCTTTGCATTGTTTTTCAGTTTTACCACATGAGCCTACTTGCGGCTGGCAATAGGTGCAGCCTGGCACATTGCCATAATCCACGGGATGTGGCGCATCGCCATTAATGGCCTCAACACAAACAATGCCTTCATGGGATGCAACATGCGCAAGTGCTGGGGCACCAACCACATCACCAATGGCATAGATACCTTGATGATCAGTGCGGTAATAATCATCCACTTCAATTTGATTGCGCTCTACTTTCATGGTTGTATTTTCAGCACCAATGGCATCGGTATTACCAAGCACACCTACGGCAACCAAACAAACATCACCTTCTATGCTTTGTTCTTTATCTTTGATGGAATACGTAACAACTGCAGCCCCATCAACATTTTTAGCTGATGAAACCATTGCACCTGTAACAATTTTAATACCATTTTTCTTGAACGAACGTGCCACAACTTTAGAAATCTCTTCATCTTCAAGGGGCAGAATTTGTGGTGCCGCTTCAATCACAGTCACTTCCGAACCCATAGCATTATAAAAATAGGCGAATTCCATACCAATTGCACCAGAACCAATCACCACTAATTTTTTTGGTAAGGTTTTTGGTGCTAAGGCTTGTTTGTAAGTGATAATCACTTCCTCATCAACATCCATGCCTGGGAATGCACGCGCACGCGCACCTGTAGCTACAATCACATGTTTAGCTGTGACTTGTTTCCGCTCTCCGCTTGGCGATTTCACCATCAATGAATTATCAGCTTCAAAACTTGCAAAACCCTCAATATGCGTAATTTTGTTTTTCTTAAACAAAAATCCAATACCGTTGTTTAATTTCGCTGAAATTTTACGTGAACGGGCAACTGCTTTTTCCAAATCAGGTTTTGTTTCAGATATGCCAAGGCCAAGCTCATCACCACTGTGTTGAATCACATTGATCAATTCAGCTGTACGCAACAAGGCTTTGGTCGGGATACAACCCCAATTCAAACAAATACCACCCAAATGTGTGGATTCAATACATGCAACATTCAAACCCAATTGAGCTGCACGAATGGCTGCGACATAACCACCAGGGCCTGCACCAATCACCACAACATCATATTCACCGTCTGGATTAAAAACACCTGCTGGTTTCAGCGATAATTCATGTTCGTCGTCAGTGCTTGCAACTGCTTGTGCCGCAGCAATGGTTTTCACCACTTCTTCAGGTGTGGCCAAGGGTGCTGCAGCTTCTGCAACGGGCACATTATCGGTTAAATTTTCTGGTGTATAATCAGCAGCAACATCTTCGTCATCTTCGGCAATCACAGCAATAGCTGTACCCACAGGTACTAAAGCACCTTCTGGCGTAACAATTTTATGAAGTATACCTTCATCAATGACTTCCACTTCCATGGTGGCTTTGTCGGTTTCAATTTCAACCAACACATCACCTGAAACAAGTTCGTCACCTTCTTTTTTTAACCAGCGGGCAATTTTTCCTTCCGTCATGGTTGGTGATAACTGGGTCATAAATACATCAATTGGCATGGTTCACCTCATTCAATGGGTTAATCACGAAGCATGGGCAGCACAAACAATAATGTTAATATCACTTTGTGCTTTCATAGTCTTTGTGGTAAATAATTGTCTACTTTTAAATCAATACGCTTGCAGGGCACTCAATATGTTTCTTGAGCGCATTCAAATATTCAGCACCCACTGCGCCATCAACGACGCGATGGTCACATGATAGCGTAAGGGTCATCATCTTTTTCACAACAGCGCTACCATTTTCAGCAACAACACGCTCTTCGGTGCCACCCACTGCCAAAATAGCACCTTCTGGTGGGTTCACAATCGCTTGGAATTGTTTGATGCCATACATGCCTAGGTTTGAAATAGAGAATGTGCCACCTGTATATTCAACAGGTTGCAACAAACCTTTGCGTGCTTTCCCCGCCAGCTCTTTGATCTCATTTGAAATATCAACAAGTCCCTTTTGCTCTGCAAAACGAACAACAGGTGTAATCAAACCGCCTTCGATAGCCACAGCAATTGAGATGTGGGCATGTTTGTGTTGTAAGGTGTGTGTATCCGTCCAAGATGCATTTGCCGCAGGCACATCTACCAAAGCTTTAGCAACTGCTTTGACAATAAAATCATTCACGCTTAATTTAAATGCACCATCTGCAGAAACATTCAATTGCGCACGCAAATCCATCAATCTATCCATGCACACATCTAAGCTTAAATAGAAATGGGGCACTTGTTGTTTGGATTCAGTCAAGCGACGCGAAATAGCTTTGCGCATCATGCTGTTTTCAATCGCCTCATACTCATCTGTATGGTATGGCATAGGACCCGTTGGCAAGGGGCGAAGTACAGTTGGCGCAACAGTTTGAGCCACGCCTAAATTAATGCCGCGTTTGGCAGCGTTTTCAATATCAGCTCGCACAATACGACCATGTGGGCCTGTGCCTTGAATAGCAGCAATATTAATGCCTTTTTGTTTGGCTAAACGGCGCGCCAAAGGCGAAGCTTTGATGCGTTTATCGTGTGCTGCTGCTGCAACTGCCGCCAAATCAATTTGCGGCACTTCAGCAGGTGATGGCACGGGGCTAGGTGTTGGCTCAGCCTCAACAGCGGACGGGGTGCCATGTCCTTCAATCACAACGGTATCACCCGTATGTTCTGGTTTGTAATCTGCAGGTACTTCTTCATCCTCTTCGGCAATCACACCAATGGGTTCACCTACAGTAACTAAAGCACCTTCAGCAGCAATAATCTTATGCAAAATACCTTCATCAATGACTTCCACTTCCATGGTGGCTTTGTCGGTTTCAATTTCAACAAGCACTTCGCCAGAACTTAACGTGTCGCCTTCTTTTTTCAGCCAACGCGCAATTTTACCTTCTGTCATGGTAGGCGATAATTGGGTCATAAATATATCAATTGGCATGGTTTACCTCATAAAATGGGTTAACCACCAAGGCGCAAAGATATAAAGAAATAACGAATGCCATAACTTTGTGTCCCCGTGCCTTGGTGGTAAAAATACTTAAAAATTTATTATCAAGCACGGTTACAAGTAACACGTGCTGCTTCAACAATCTCTGCCACACTTGGCAAGGCATAACGTTCAAGGTTGGCGGCATATGGCATAGGCACATCTTTACCCGTTACTCGCGCAACAGGCGCATCCAAATCATCGAATGCCTTTTCCATGATACGTGCAGAAATTTCTGCCCCAATACCAGCAAAACGCCAGCCTTCTTCAATGACTACCGCACGGTTGGTTTTGGCAACTGATGCAAGGATTGTTGCTTCATCCAAGGGGCGAATCGTACGCGGATCCACAACTTCGGCATCAATGCCCATTTTTGCCAACTCTTCAGCCGCCATCAAGGCATAACCCGTCATACGCGAATGCGCTATTAAGGTGATGTCCTTACCCGCACGTTTGATTTCAGCTTTCCCCAAAGGAATAATGTATTCGCCTTCAGGTACTTCGCCGATATCACCATAATTGATTTCATTTTCAATGAAAATCACCGTATCGTTATCACGAATGGCTGCCGCCAACAAACCTTTGGCATCAGCTGGATTAGAAGGCATGACCACTTTCAAACCAGGTATATTGGCATACCAATTTTCAAAAGCCTGTGAATGCTGAGAGCTTACACGTGCCGCAGCACCACCAGCCCCTCGGAAAACCATAGGACAGCTGTATTGTCCACCCGTCATATATTTCATTTTTGCCGCAGCATTAACGATTTGGTCTGCTGCCAAAATAGCAAAGTTCCAAGTCATAAACTCAATAATTGGGCGCAATCCAGCCATGGCAGCACCCACACCAAGCCCTGCAAACCCAAGCTCTGTAATGGGTGTATCAATCACACGTGTTGGCCCAAATTTATCCAACATGCCTTGCGACACTTTATAAGCGCCATTGTACTGTGCGACTTCTTCACCCATCAAAAACACGCTTTCATCGCGTTCCATCTCTAGGCACATCGCTTGATTCAATGCCTCACGGTATGTAATTTTAGCCATGATTAACCCACCTGCCTTGGATAAGGGTATGCATTTGGAATATCATCAGTAAGCACATCATCCCACATCACTGAAAGGTCAGGCTCAGGTTGTGCTTCTGCCGCCTTCACTACTGCAACCACTTCTTTTTTAATATCTTTGTCTTTTTGTTTAAAGTCTTCTTCTGTTGCAAGGCCTGCATTAACCATTTGCAATTGTAAGCGCGCGATAGGGTCGCGGCCTGTGCGCCATTCATCGACTTCATCACGGGTGCGGTATGTCGCAGGATCCGACATCGAATGCCCACGATAACGGTAAGTCATCATCTCAACAATAATAGGGCCTTGTCCAGAGCGTGCATGTTCAATGGCTTCAGCCATTTTACGTTCGACTTCCAACACATCCATGCCATCCACTTGAATACCTGGCACTTTAAAAGAAATGCCACGTTTATAAAGATGGGTTTCAGCCGAAGCACGGCTAAGTGAAGTACCCATGGCGTATTGGTTGTTTTCAATGACAAAGACAACAGGCAATTTCCAAAGCGAAGCCATATTAAATGATTCGTAAACAGCACCCTGATTCACACCACCATCACCCATAATAGTGATGGAAACACGTTTATCATTGCGATATTGGCTGGCAAAAGCGAAACCAATACCAATCGGCACCTGCTCACCCACAATACCATTACCACCAGCAAAGTTTTTAGTGACATCAAACATGTGCATTGAGCCACCTTTACCACCAACAATGCCGCCAGCACGCCCAAGCAACTCCGCCATCACTGCGGTTGCATCAGAGCCACGCGCTAAAATATGGCCATGGTCACGGTAGCTGGTCATCATATAATCTGTTGGTTCAGAAGCCTCTTCCATACCAACACAAACTGCTTCTTGGCCATTACACAAATGACAAAAGCCACCGATTTTCTTCAAGCCATACATTTGGCCAGCCTTTTCTTCAAAGCGGCGGATAAAAAGCATCATATCATGCATAGCATGCAAACGCTCCGCGCTATAAAAGCGACCTTCTTGTGTAATGCCAGCTTCTATTTTTTTCTGATTTTTGGTTGTCATAACATCCCCAATCTTTTTGCTAGGCCACGAACTATGCCCGACTCCAATACCTTCGCAACCATAAAAGCCCCGACAGCAGAAAATAGCTTAGTTATTTTTTCTCATATAAATGGTGAAATCATTTGTCAAATAGCCTGTTATGAGCTGAACGTTCGAAGTTATTTTTTTGCAAAACTCAAATGTTTCATCTGCATCAAAGCTCTGCAAATCATAGGCTTTCACCACCGCTGCGTTTAACAAGTTAAAGGCAATGCCTTTGCTTGAAATATCGAACATTTCGACAATGCATTTTTTCGCGTATTTCCCTTTATCATGATAGGGCTCATTGAGGGCGCCCGAGAGCAAAACCCAATCAAAAGTCTTGGCCTTAAAGCCACAGTCGCTAAGTTCGCCAACGTATAAACACACATCAGGATTCTTTTCTTTTGCAACTTCAATCAAATGGGGAGAAATATCGATACCCGTATACAACACATCTAAGCCTTGCTGTGTAAACCAGCTTTTTAAATCTGCAAAACCACAACCCACATCCAAAATAGTGTCTCCTGCTGAGACGCCAATCTCGGCCAATACCTCAAAACGTATTTCTTGAATCTCGCGACTGCTCCAATACAGCGCATGAGGGTGATAACCAAATCGTTTTAAACTATTGCTGTGCCTATCAATAATACGTTTGCGTTGTCTTTTATTCACGCCTTAATTAGCACTGATTCCATCTCAGCAACATGCGCAAACAAATCCAAGACATCATCATTTCTCATGCGAATGCAGCCATGAGACACAGGTTGACCAATCAAATCTTCTTCGTTTGTACCATGGATATAAATATAACGCCTGCCCGTATCAACGTGTCCGCGTTTATTCAGCCCCGTCTGCATACCTTCAAGCCATAGAATACGACTCAATATCCAATCGTGGCGTTGATGTTTGATGGCTTCATTAAATATAGCTATAGGTTTTCTCGCGACAAAGGCAGTCAACCTTGGCACCGCAGCACCAATTTTGGCACGAACACGATGTTTTCCCAAAGGTGTTTGCAAACTACCCTCTTGATTGCCTACGCCTTTGAGTGCCGTAGAAATTGGGTAACTACAAACCACACCTGTACGTCTGCGATGATACAGTTTCTGCTCTGAAACAATCACCTTAATCATGAATACCCAAAACCTTTAGCGCTAAAGTTGCATTCATTTTCACTCTATGCTTACGTGAATAAACATCTAATTTTTCAATGGCTTGTAACAAATCAGACAACACTCTAGGTATATGCTGCAATAACGTTGGCAATACTGTTTCTTTCATGTCCCATTGCATTGTTTGCAATACCGATTCCAATACAGACTTTAAATCTTCGTCGCTAAGCGGGGTATGCATATTCACTTGTTCCATCATCAGCAAACGGCTACTCAATTCAGGGGGGGACATGTCTTTTGCTTCACACCGCCAACAAATCAACAACGCTTTATTCATATCTTTGGCGCGTTCAATCAAATGAAATACCGCATAAGCAAGTGCCGGTGGCAATGCTCCTGCTGGCAAATCCAATAACCAATAAGCATGAAATTCACAGGCCTTTAACCAATGCTTTAATTGTTGCACTGAAGACTTTGCCACCAGACGGCTCTCTAAAATAGCAACTTGAGGGTGCGCCTCAAACACAGCCTGCACAAGATGGCTTTTACCAGCCACTTCATCCGAAGAAAGCCATAAGCCACCCCCTTTGACCAACCATAATGCCAAACGGCTACTGGCTTCTTCCACAGCAGCATGTCGCACCCAACTACCGTAATGTTTTTGGCTAGGTAAGGGCAATAGTAATGTTTGTTGTTCGCTCAAAGCAGCAGACCTACTGTATAAACCACTGCGCCAGGCTGTCGTCCATTTCTTTTGTCGCCGTTAGGCCGTAAGCAGCAAACCACGATGCAATCCAAGTATCATCGCCATCTCGCAGCGTCAAACGGTATTGTCGACGTGCCTTTTGCAGCAACACAGGCACAAGACTTACAACCTTTGGTTGATGCTGCAAAGCTTGCTCAAGCATCACCTGACTGGCCAGTGAAGCCTCCGATTCAATCGTAATAAGAATCTCACTGGACTCCTCTTTGAATTGTAATGTACCCAAACTATACGCATCTCGCACTTCTCGGAGAATAGAATCCAGCCATGCTTGTAATTGATAACTTAAATAACCATCAACCACTTGATTGGTAGTGCTTAAAATATTTGCAGGAAAAGCACCTTGCACGTCAACATGAACCAACGCCTGACCATACTCATCAATGGCCGGGGCAAAAATCAACTGCAATTTTTTACCTCTAGGCCCGAGCTCAAATCCCAAATCATCAGCGATGCCATAACTATAATTCATCAAATCTAACGCTGTATTTTTATCTGCCCCTGGGAATCCAAGCACAAATATGCTTAAATTCCAATTGGGTCGCACAGGGATCATCGCAATACCATAAGCTCTTAAATAGGCCTTGACTTGAACAGGGTTAAATACCAAATACACACCATGTTTAACTGGCTTAAATTGTAACACCAAAGAACGCCGTCCTTCTAAAGCGCTCGCTTTCTCCAAATCCACAGTCGGCACAACACGTTTCCATAATATAGGCAAGGCCAGTGTCATCGCATCCTTAACATCAAGACTTGCCATATTTTCTTCTTGTTGAAGATGAATTTGGAACCGTGCATCCACAACTTCTGCGTGTATGATGAGAGGAAACAAGAATAGCAACCCAAACAAACAAGATTTTAAAACCATTATTTAATCACCCGAAGATGGCCAACTTTTCTGCCTTTTGTTGCATCAAAGCTGTCAACTTTCGCCGTTGATTCAGCTTGCATCTGCTCTTCTACTTTATCCTTCAATTCATCAGCTGCTTCCAGCACGATTTTCACAGTTTCTGGCATACTTTCATCCCAAATCATACCTGATTCGATATCTGCATCAGGCATATAAGCAGCCCAAATTCGATTCATGGGTATCACACAATGATGAGACACCCCTGAAAAAGAAAAGTTGGATTCGATAAACGAATCACGAATATAAATAGGTTGGGGCATACGTGTATTCAAAACCAAACGCAGTGCTGGGTCGCCTTTTAAGAAATCTGGCACCATCACATCATCGCTGGTGGCATCAACAACAATATAAATGCGTCCTTTGTCATTAAAATACTCACGTATTTTTTTTGCTTTTAAGGCATCACCAAAACTAATACTCATCTTACCCCCCCTACGACAAACAAGCACTTCATTGATCTTGCGCATGAAATACCCACTCCGCAACAGGCTCTCCACACTTAAAATGTGAAGATATAATCTTATCAATTTTAGCTTCATTCAACGCCGAATACCAAACCCCTCCAGGGTAAATCACCATGATAGGCCCTTGATCACACACACCCAAACAACCAGCACGATTCACTCGCACTGCTGCTTCGCCTTGGTCTAATCCAGCTTTACGCACAGCCTCTTTCATGTACTTCAACAGCGGCATATTCTCGCCACAAGATTTACCCACACACATCACAGCATGGTATTCATACGGAGAAAGCGTTAATTTTACTGCATTTTCAGACATCATATAACCCCAAGCAGCACTTTAAAATATTTCCCGCACTGTACCAACAAGCACAAGCCCTGTCATTTACACTTGGTCAAAGCTTAGCTTTGTGGTGAAATTCGACCCATGCTTATCCCTTCCCTAATTGAAACTACAATTCGTGAGCTTGCTCATCGTGGTAAAACATTAAACGCTTACCTCTACGACCTTGCTCCCATGCACCAGAAAATAAAACTGCTCAAAGACATCATGCCCGCTGGCTTAGAAGTCTTTTATGCTATGAAAGCCAACCCTCACCCGGCCTTTCTCCAAGCTGCTTTGGATGCCAATGTCACAGGCATCGAAATTGCCAGCCTTGGCGAAGCAAACAAAGCAGTTGCTGCGGGTTTCTCACCCACTCAGCTTATTTATACAGGCCCTGGCAAGAGCATGGAAGAGCTGACGTGGTGCGTAGAAAATAATATCCGCACCATACACATTGAATCCTTAGTCGAAGCTTTTCGCATTCAGCAAATCTGTGAAAACCAAGGCAAGCAACAAGATATTTTGTTGCGCATCAATGCCAATTTCGACATCCATGATGCCCAAACGACCTTCTCTGGCGGCTCAAAGAAATTTGGCATTGATGAGGAACAATTGGACATCGCTCTGCCACAAATCCTTGCTTTAAAACACTTAAATTTCCGAGGCCTTCATGTCTATGCTGCAAGTGGGGTATTAAACGTAGACGACCTGCTACACAATTGTCAGTTGGTTTTTGATTTAACCCAACGCATTGAACAAAACTACGCTGGTGTTTCATGCGATATCATCGATTTTGGTGGCGGTTTTGGCGTTGATTACCTTGAGGAGGGTGTAGATTTCGACCCTCAAGCTTATGCCAATGGTTTAGCGTC
This sequence comes from Ghiorsea sp., assembly GCA_021772875.1. Taxonomy (GTDB): domain Bacteria; phylum Pseudomonadota; class Zetaproteobacteria; order Mariprofundales; family Mariprofundaceae; genus Ghiorsea. The sequence goes on from JAJFLD010000106.1 coordinate 9,551, forward strand.
TATGATCAAACAATATGGCTTTGCAGGTCGCCATTTCGTTTTAGAGTTGGGCAGGTGGTTGGCCGCTGATTGTGGCTGGTTTTGCTCTGAAATCATTGATATCAAAACAAGCCGTGGCAAAAAACAAGTGGTTTGCGCTGGTGGCATCAACCACTTTCGTCGCCCCGCGGCTTTGGCCATCAATCATCCTATGGGCATTGTTGCCTTGAATAAGGCAAAACTTTTTACCGAACAAGAGTCTATAAATCAGGAAAAAGTTTATTTCGGCGGCCCTTTATGCACCAGTGCTGACAAGCTTGCGAATGATGTGTACATTGAAAAAGCAAATGTTGGTGATATTGCCGTGTTTGGCTTGGCTGGCGCTTATGGCTTAAGCATGTCAAACAATGGCTTCTTAAGCCACGCTTTGCCACAAGAAATCGTAGTTTAGGGTTATAAGGATAAGAGATGAACTCATTGCAAGAAAACATGATGACACCGCGTGAAATCGTTAGTGAACTTGATCGTTTTATCATTGGTCAACTCGATGCCAAACGTGCAGTAGCTATCGCCTTACGAAACCGCTGGCGCAGGCAGCAAGTACCCTCGCCCATGTGCGACGAAATCACTCCAAAAAACATTCTCATGATTGGCCCCACGGGTGTCGGTAAAACAGAAATAGCGCGCCGTCTGGCAAGGCTTGCCAAAGCACCCTTTGTTAAAGTTGAAGCTACAAAATATACAGAAGTTGGTTATGTTGGTCGCGATGTGGAATCTATCATCCGTGATTTATTGGACACAGCCATTAAAATGGTGAAAGACGAACATATTGCCAGAGTACAAGTGCGTGCTGCCGATGCTGCTGAAGAGCATATTTTAGACATCTTAATTCCTCACCCTGTGGGAGAACATGGCCGCCCCGTCGCGGCAGACGCGCCGAATCCTCAACAAGATTCGCGTGATAAAATGCGCCTTAAACTGCGCATGGGTGAACTCGATAAAAGGCAAGTTGAGATTGATGTGCTTGAATCACAAGAAACACCCACCATGCAAATATTTTCTAACAACCCCGAAGACAGCATGGATCTTAAGGGCATGTTAAATGGTTTGCTTGGCGATAAAAAGAAAACAAAACGTGTCAGCATTGCCGAAGCTAGGGAAATTCTCCAGCAACAAGAAGCAACGCGTTTGATTGATCATGATAAAATCAAAGAAGAAGCCATATACCGCACTGAAAACACAGGTATCGTTTTCCTTGATGAGATTGATAAAATCACACACCGCGAAGGCAATAGCGGCAATGTTTCTCGTGAAGGTGTGCAGCGTGATTTATTGCCGCTGGTTGAGGGAACGACAGTAAGCACCAAGCATGGCCCTGTTAGCACAGACCACGTGTTGTTTATTGCCTCTGGTGCTTTCCATTTAAGCAAACCTTCTGATTTGGTGCCTGAGCTGCAAGGCCGCTTTCCTATCCGTGTACAATTAAAATCGCTGACCGAAGAAGATTTCAGGCGCATTTTGGTCGAGCCTGAATCATCTTTGACCAAACAATACACTGCCTTATTGGCCACCGAAGGCGTTGAGCTTGATTTCACAGCTACGGGTATTGCTGAATTGGCTAAAATGACTGTTCTTGTGAATGAACGGACAGAAAACATTGGTGCTCGTCGTTTACACACGTTGCTTGAACGCGTTTTGGATGAAGTCAGTTTTGATGCTTGTGATCGCGCAGAAAAACTTCTGTTGATTGATGCGCCTTATGTGCAAGCATGTCTGGATGAAGCTGCTGAAAGTGAAGACTTATCGCGCTACATTCTTTAAAGCTTATGGGCGTTTTGGTTTTCAGCCTAAAACACTGCAAGTCAGTGCCATAAGCAACATGCCTAAAAAAGCCATATTATATAACGCTATTTCCCTTTATGCTAAAAGGGAAATAGCATGAGTTTTTTAGCTGGCAAACGCATACTGCTTACCCGCACTGTTGAGCAAAATTTACTTACGGATTCACTGGTGAGAGATTATGCTGCTACCCCTGTCCATTTCTCTTGTGTAAATTTAGAGATTCTCAGCCAAAACATCCATTCTGCCTTGAAAAAACTTCAAGGTGTTACCACTGAATATACCGATATTATTTTTAGCAGTCGCAACGGTGTATTGGCGGTTGCATCATGTGATGACAATTTAGCATACACCCTACAACATTTTCGTATTGTTGCTGTTGGTAAAAAAACTGCACAAGCGCTTAAAAAGCTCAACATCAATACCGCCTTCATCCCCACAGATGCTTCACAGCAAGGTTTGATTCAAGTTTATCAAACCCAAACACCGCCCCAACAAGTTTTCTTCTTTCGTGCTGAAGAAGGCAGCGATGCATTAGCGGATTATTTCGATACGCTAAACATCAAAACACAGCTTGTGTCGGCTTATCGCACAACCTGCAACACCGAAGATGCAAGCCCCATGGTTCAAGAGCTACGCCATCAGCGCATTGATGCTGTGTTATTGGGCAGTGCAAAAACAGCATTGTTTTACTGCCAAAGAATTGCAAACCTTGAACTTGCTAATCAACCCATAATTGCCGTGATTAGCAAACAAGTCGCAGAGGCGGCTGACAAACTAGGCTTAAACGTGCAGGTTATCGCCGAAGAACCCAGTTTTAAGGCAATGCTTGATGGTTTAAATCAACATTTTACTGAGCTGACTGAGAGGAACCCCCATGTCTTTTGATTTGATTCATCGTCCACGCAGACTACGCAAAACCGCAACCATGCGACGCATGGTTTCTGAAACCACACTTTCAGTGGATGATTTGATTTATCCTATTTTTGTCGATGAAGGCATTGAAGTTGCCAAAGATGTAAAAAGCATGCCCGGTGTGACACGTATTCCCCTTGCTGATGTGCCTGCTATGGTCAAAAAAGTTGCCGCTGCGGGCATTCCTGGTGTTATTTTCTTTGGTATCCCAGCAGAAAAAGATGCTATAGGTTCTGGAGGTTGGGATGATGATGGCATTGTGCAACAAGCTATTCGCGCTGCCAAAACAACCTGCCCAGATTTGATGGTGATTGCCGACACCTGTTTTTGTGAATACACCGACCACGGCCATTGCGGCGTATTGCACGGTGAGACTGTTGATAATGATGAAACACTAAGCAATCTACAAAAAGAAGTAGTCTCTTATGCCAAAGCAGGCGTGGATATTGTTGCCCCATCGGGTATGATGGATGGTATGATTGCTGCCATTCGCACCAGTTTAGATGCTGCTGGATTTCAAGACACAGTCATCATGTCTTATGCAGTCAAATATGCTTCGGGTTATTTTGGCCCCTTCCGCGATGCAGCTGATTCAACACCGACATTTGGTGATCGCGCATCCTATCAAATGGATCCAGGCAACCGCCGAGAAGCCCTCAAAGAAGCACTACTGGATGTTGAAGAAGGTGCCGATATATTGATGGTAAAACCCGCTTTGGCATACATGGATATTATTCGCGAAGTCAAAGATGCCACCAATCTTCCCATGGCTGTTTATAATGTGTCCGGTGAATATGCTATGGTCAAAGCTGCTGCTGCCAATGGCTGGATAGATGAAAAACGCGTTGTCTTGGAAACCATGATAAGCTTTAAGCGTGCTGGTGCTGATATGATTTTGACTTACCATGCCCTTGATGTTGCAGCATGGTTAAAAGAGAGCTGATATGAATAATCCCACTGAACCTATCATTGAGACTGAAACAATTCATGATACCGCAACCGTGGCATCAGAAAAGAAAAATCATCTGAAAGTTTTTATATTATTGTTTTTACTGCTTGCCCTTGCAGCTTGGGCTTTTTGGACATACTCGCCACTTGCCAATCAATGGCGGCAACAATGGCTGGGCAATACCCACACGGAAATGAAAGCAATACCCCAGCCCACAACACCTTCACAACCTGTCCCACAAGCAACCTTAGAAAAACCACAAGATATGCCGCCTCAAACGCCTTTGTTTGAGCCTAAGACAAATGTAAACCCAGCAGCAGTGCCAACAGAAGATACACCAGTGGAATCTGTAGCGGATTTATCTACTATTTTACAACAACTTCAAGAACAGATGTTTGTTTTACAGCATCATATAAATCAAATGCAAACCGAGCAGCTCGCCCTAGCTCAGCAACAAGTGCGCGCACAAATGTTCACACTTTTGCAACAAGCCGCATCCGTGCAAAACAACCTTGAACAACGTGCTTCAGCTTGGAAGAGTCTTAGCCTGCTGCCGTTGATTGATGAGCAACGTCGCAACATTGCCAAACAAGCCTTTGATGATTTACAAGGTTTGAACCGTGATGCTATAACTTTAAACGATGAAATCTCTGATCTCTTAAGTGCTTTGGCCTCACAGTTGCAGCCCAAAGATCTTGCAGACGTAGCCAAAGACATGGATAATTTTGTTGACCCCTACACCCATGTCGATACCTCCAGCTCTTGGTTGGACTGGTTAAAAGCACAGTTTAAAATTTCAAAAGTCAATCAACATGCCTTAACCATAAGTGCTGATCCTTATGCAGACATCAAAACCTTGATGACCCAATTACATCAGCTCCAAGAAAAAATAAAAGACGGCCAATGGCAAAACATCACAGCCATAGATACCTTGCTCTACCAACTTGAGCAACATGGCATACAAACATCAATTTCTGCTGATATGATTGAAAATATGAAACAAATGCAAGGCTTGTGGCGACAAGAAGCGCAAACATGGATGGAGCAATTATGATTCGTATAGTGCTTATATTACTATTGATTGTGAGTGTTTTTATTGGTTTGGTACTATTCCCTGACTTTGCCAGTCAACCTGTACGCATTGAAATGCTAGGCTGGTTATTTGAAACACGCACAGGCATGTTTATTTTACTGACCTTGTTAACCTTAAGCACGCTTTGGTTTTTACAAAAAATATTTAACTTCGGCATCAATAGCCCTAAGCAAATGTGGCTAAGTTTACGCAGTGGTAGTCAAAAACGCCGCGACATTCGTCTGCAAGAAGCGTTGGCAACATGGGTTGATGAAGGCGCTGGAAGTAGCCAAAAGCTTTTGAAACGCAGCAAAGGTGTGGTGCCCAACTGGCTACACGAAACACTCCTGATTTGGTGGGATAAACCTGTTTCTCGCCTAAAAATCAATGATGAAAAAGATAGCCCTCTCATGGTTGCGCTTAAAGCACGCTTAGCCACAGAAGGTGATGGTGTCATGCAACTGGGCTTAAGCGAGAGACAACATTATTTAGATGCATGGCTGGCGGCACACCCTGCTGCACCGCTTGCTCTACAGCGCAAAGCGGCTTTGCTTGGCGAGCTTGGTGACTTTCCCGCTCAAGTGCAACTTCTTGAAAATTTGATTCAAAAAAATAAAAACATCACCTTATTCAAAACATGGCTTGCTGATGCACTTTATCATTTAGCCGAACACGATGACGAAAATAAACTCGAACATTTACGCAAAGCCAATCGCTTAAACCCCGATGACGCCACCATCATCACCGCTTTGGCGCAAGCTCTAAACGATACGGGTGATTTCAAAGCTGCCGAACGCCTGCTTTTGAGCTACCTCGAAAAACATGATCATATGCCAACAGCCCAAACTGCCTTAAAACTCTTCCGTGCTGATGCACTGAAAAACTTTAAACAGGTTGATAAACCTGCATATCAAAACACTGTTGCCGGCAGCTGGTTACGTTTGATGTTAGCGCACGAAGCAAACTTGGTTGGCATTGCTGAAGATGGTTTGCAAGCACTGCTCAAACGAAACCCATCTGCCCTCTTGTGGCAAACACGTGGCGATTGGTTCGCCGCAAAACAAGAATGGGAACAAGCCGTGACTTGTTATCAAAAAGCAAGTCTTATCAATTAGTTTTTTTACTGGGCAAGCGATAACTCAAACATGGTTTCTGGTTTTTCATATTGCCCTCAGCATCTTTTACAATGATAAACCCATATAAAATATACAAGTTTTTACCGCTTCACACACAACCCTGACAAGCTAACAACTCATGTTGAAATTCATGGGGCATGTCTTCGCCAATATAGTAAATCAACACCATAGCCTTAAACTCGCAACATCTAACCCTGTTGTCAGTGCCTCATGATGACACTCTTTATTTTACAGCGTGTGACAAATGGCACTATTGATGCTACCCTAAACCATTACGGTTCCGCCTGTTTTATCTGAACATGCATAAACACAAAACATTTTTAAGGGGGGTAATAAAATGTCCGTTGATCTCAAAGAGCTTTATTACCTCCACCTCGAATTAACAGAACATCTCCAACATTTTTCTGACCACATCGACTCAAAATCTCGCATTTCCCTTCTTATCCAAGGAAAACCACTGATTGCTAGATATTTTAAAATGTCAATTGCATTAAGTCATGATTTAATGTCAACAAAACTTAGTACCCCGCACCTTGAAGCAACGATAAGGCGCTATGCGCATGATACAAACCTTGAAGCAAAAAAGATTATTGCCGTTTATATAAAGTATGGGCATGGCTGTGATAGTAACCAACGGCTTAAGTTCCAAATGGACATTGCTGAAGTGACAACGCTTTTAAAACACCGCATCAAAAATGAAAAAGAATATCTTATCCCTGAATATAA
>JAJFLD010000107.1 GCA_021772875.1 Ghiorsea sp.
GCACGTGGTTGGGCGCATATTGGCGTGTTAAAAGCGCTAGAAGAATTGGGCATTAAACCCAGCATTGTAGCGGGCAGCTCTATTGGTGCATTTGTTGGGGCAGCGTATGCTAATGATAAACAAGATGAATTAGAGCGATGGGTTAGTTCATTGTCGTGGAAAAATATTTTAGGCTTGCTTGATTTATCTTTGCTCTCGGGTGGTTTTATACAGGGCGAAAAACTGATGGAATTTTCACACCGTTATATGGAAGGTATTGCCATTGAAACACTACCTATTTCATTTGCGGCAGTTGCAACCGAATTAGAGACAGGTCGTGAAGTTTGGCTACGTGATGGCTCATTGATTGATGCTGTTCGCGCTTCTATTTCAATTCCTGGGTTTTTCACACCCGTGAAAAGGGATGGTCGATGGCTTGTTGATGGCGGTTTGGTAGATCCAGTGCCGGTCTCCGTGTGTCGCGCAATGGGTGCTGATATTGTGATTGCGGTGAACTTGAATGGTAGCCTTTTAAACAAATATACACGTAAAAAACCTGATAAATTGGTGAATGCAGTTGAGAATAGCGAGAAAACCACAGCGCTTTGGGATAGGGTTTCAGGGCAATTGAAAGAGAGTTTGAGTGGGAAAAATAATAACCTTCTGGCGCAAATGTTTGGCAAAAATCGAGGTTCACTTGGCATGTTTGAGGTGATGGCAGGTTCGATAGATATTATGCAGGATAGAATAACGCGAAGCCGTTTGGCAGGCGACCCACCAGACATTATTCTTGAGCCTACATTATCAGATATTGGGGTCATGGATTTTGATAAGGGTGGGGAAGCAATGGCTGAAGGTCGGGCTTGTGTTGAGCATGCTTCAGCGCAATTGTTGCGATTGATAGAAAAGCATTCGGCTTAAAAAAGGTTAAGTGCAAAATTGACATAAGGTGGGTTTCTGGTCGTATTGGGCTCATCATAAGATTTAGAGAGTTGTTTATCAGTTGAATTACACAAGTGCAAAAGAATGGTACCAAGCGGCAATGTTACGCGAGAGCGAAATTTCTGAAGCTGAAATTACACAGCGCAGAGCTTTGGCAGCAAAACACTATGCAGCTGAAAACATGATGCCAGATGTGGAAGCGTTGGCGGATCACGATCTATATATTTTAGGAAAAATGGAGCTTGTGGAATACGAACAATATTTATTGTTCAAACATAGCTCAAACACATAAGGAGACATGAATATGTCCAATCAAGATACCGTCGCCGATTTTAAAGCAGTTGAAATTCACTACACTTTAACCAACAACGCAGGCGAAGTTGTTGATTCATCCATTGATTTGGAGCCATTGCCATACATTCATGGCACTGAAAGTTTGGTTCCTGGTTTAGAGAAAGAATTGGCTGGCAAGGCTGTGGGCGATAAAATTGTGGTATCAGTGTCTCCTGCAGAAGGTTATGGCGAAGTGAACCCTGAAATGACACAAGCTATTCCTCGCGAATTGTTTGAATTTGATGGTGACATTGAAATCGGCATGCGTTTTGAAGCAGAAGCTGAAAATGGCGTTGAATTGGTGACAGTGATTGGCTTAGATGACAATACCATTACTATTGATGCTAATCATCCCTTGGCTGGTGAAACTTTAAACTTTGATGTTGAAATCATCAGTATTCGTGAAGCAACAGCCGAAGAATTAGAGCACGGACATATCCATACTGAAGGCGGTTGCGGTCACTAAGATGGCGATTCAAATTTATCATAATCCGCGGTGCAGCAAATCACGCGCTGCACTCACCCTTTTGCAAGAAAAAGGGGTGGCGCATGAGGTGGTTGAATACTTAAAAAACCCACCTTCTGCGGCGGAATTGGCCACGGTATTGGATAAATTGAGCATGGATCCGCAAGATGTGATGCGCAAGGGCGAAGCCGAATACAAAGATTATATTCAAGGCAAAGATTTAAGCCGCGATGAGATGATTGCTGTGATGGTGCAGCATCCAAAGCTTATTGAGCGTCCGATTGTGATGAATGATTTAAAAGCAGCCATTGCAAGACCGTTGGAACTGATTTTACCGATTATTGCTTAACGCTTAGGGCAAGATGTGCGGATCTTTAATTTATACATGAAAGCTCTGCCTTTTCATCATTTGCGTCTCAAGTAACCATTTTTTCGAATTAGGTCTCGCCATACAATCCGATTGCGGCCAAAAGCTTTAATGCATTGGTTGTTTTGGCGACACCTGTGTGCATTTTATAGTCAAATTTCATTATGTTATGTTCATCAGGAGTAACCAGCTCGGTAAAATGAACTGGTTCGGAAGCGTTTGATAGCTCTTCACTCTTTGCCAATTCAAGGTCATGTGTTGTTATTGCTCCTATTGTATTAAGCAGCAGTAATTTTTTGAGTATGATGCGCACTGCTGTTCTGCGATCAAAGCTATTGGTTCCCCTAAGAATCTCATCCAATAGATAAAGCGTAGTCCGATTTTCAGCAGTGTTTTTCTCTGCTCTATCTACAACTTGTTTTAGTCGCTGAAGCTCGGCCATGAAAAATGATAGACCGTTCTCTATGGAATCTTCTACTTGTATGCTGGTGACCACATCCATCAAAGGTAGTGACAGACTCTCGGCACAAACGACGCTTCCAGCCTGTGCAAGCAGTGCATTCATACCTATTGATCTTATAAATGTACTTTTTCCAGCCATATTCGAGCCTGTTACAAACAAAAATGTTCCAGGTGTTCCTAAGGTTAAATCATTACCAATCCGCACATCAGCACAAATCAATGGGTGGCCCAAATTTTTGGCATGCATCAGCCCTTGGCCGCTCTCATGGAGCGAAGGAAAAGTCCATTCTGGGTTCTCAAAATTGAGGCAAGCCAAAGCACAAGTGGCTTCAAATTCAGCGGAAGCTTTAATCCAATCACTCACATGAGGGGAAAATTTAATTTTCCATCGTTCTAAGCAATAAACGACATGAAAGCCCCATAAAGTGAAGGCTTGGAGAACAAAATATATTTTTGGTGAAAAACGGATATCTGAGTATGCGATGATGTTCTTTAGTCGCTCCAAAACGAGAGATGCGTGTGAATCATTTGTCTTCATGATTGCATGGATACGCTGAAGTCCTTCACTATTAAATTTTTTAGTTTCAATCAGCCGAAAAAGCTCCACGTAACCTGTTAGGTCTTTCTCACGCTTGGATAGGCTGTTGAAAACTGCATTGATTTTTGAATGGTAAAAAAGAGAAAAGATAATGTTTAAGCCGACAAATACGAACCAAATTGGGTATTGCGTTAATCCTATGAAATAAGAAAGGGCTGATATAAACATGCATCCAGATAATGCCCAAGCAGCCCACTTCACAGCATGTGAGCTGAGTAACCACGGCGCTTCATCACACCATTGTATGAGGCCTTTCATGGCCACGCCTTTTTTTTCAATTTTTCTAGAAGTCAGTTGAATGGATTGTCTTAACTCCATTTGGTCAGTTAGCTCAGCAATAGATTTTTGCCGTGTTCTTATCGTTTCAAGGTTCGGGTTTTTATCAAAGAGCCATGACATAAGAACTTTACAACCCAAAGCTGATTCTATTGTACCAATCAGTTTGAGTAATGAGGCATGGCCAATGATATTTAAATCTTTGGCCTCTGGGATTGTGTCGTATTCTTTTGGGTAGGTGGGTTCCTTTAGTTTATTCCATTTCCGTTTAATACGGTAAACCCCATCCTTATTGATTTCTTTTCGTGTCTGCCAGTCATCAATATTTTGCTGTGTACGTGCATAACGTATAAGCAACCAAACAAAACAGACAAGAAATAAGACGCTTAATACAGTTAAATAATTGTTGCGTGTTTCAGTGAGCTGGTAAAAAACGAGCCCTGCAAAAGCCAAAAATGATGCAAACCTACCATTTGATATGTGATTTAATGTATGACGCGCCCTTAGCAACGCGTTCTGATAATAGGTGGATTTTTCTTCGTATTGATGAATTTGAGAATGATTGCGGATATGCTCTGAATGCAGACTCATGCGTTTACCTCTTTAAAATATTTCTTCGTGTTGTGTTCAGCAGGCGCTCCCAACTCTCGCAATTGATAAGTGCATCAATGATTAAGTCTACACCATTCTCTCATTCATGTGAACGCGATTGCCTTTTGAGCGAAAGGCTATACCTTAGACAGACACCTCGTTCTGTCACTTATCTTGGATAGTTGGCTTAGCGCTCAAATATTGAGGCAGCCTAATGACAAACCTACGCTTATGTTACCAAACCGTTGAGTTTGGGAAGACAGATATTCATCTGTGTACCTTACGCAACAAGCAAGAATTTCATGATCCCTCAGGGATTGCTGAAAAACTCGGCATATGCTCGGCATCATGGCCTATTTTTGGAGTCATTTGGCCCTCAAGCTTGGTGCTGGCACATTTTATTGCTGACTACGAAACAGGCTCAAAACGCATATTGGAAGTTGGGTGTGGCATGGCGCTTTCGAGCTTGCTGCTCAACAAACAATGCGCTGATATTACAGCCACAGACTACCATCCAGAAGCACAGAAGTTTTTACAAAGAAACACATTGCTGAATGGCAACAAGGCGATTGCTTTTGAGCAAGTTGATTGGGCTGCCAAAAGTGATGATCTTGGCCTGTTTGATCTCATCATCGGCAGTGATCTCTTGTATGAGGATAGTCACATTGAATTATTGGCTAATTTTATTGAAGGGCATTCAAAACCAGCCTGCGAAGTGATTATTGTTGATCCAAGGCGCGGCAGGAAAAATAAGTTAAGCGCTAAAATGATGGCGTTTGGTTTTTCTTCTTCTCAACAGCAGCCCAGTGATACGGCTTATCTTGAGCAAGCATTCAAAGGCCATATTCTTAAATTTGAACGCTGATTTCTCATATTCAATACCGCGCGCTGCGTTTTGGGATGACAGCAGCGCCAGTTCTTATTTTGGTGTCAGCCAAGAGGGTTTAGCGCGCTCTGCATAGGTTGGTTTAGGTATTCTGGGTAGACTTTAGTCAAAGCTATTGAATCACAGTTTTGAAAATGAGCGAATGGTCTGATGGCGTTTACAAAGGCAGCTATGGTTGCATCTTCATCAAGTGTGAGTTGTTCGAAATGGAGTGTTTTGATCTCGAAATGGCCATCTTTTCGATGAGCCTTACAATCTATCCGGCCAATAAATTCACCGCGGTAAAGCAGCGGCAAAGAAAAGTAGCCATACTGGCGTTTGGCTTCGGGCACATAACATTCTATTTGGTAGTCATATTGAAACAGTGCTTTGAGACGTTCGCGTTGGATGACACTGTTATCAAAAGGTGAAAGAATCTGCATGCGATTGCTTAATCGGGGAAGCGGGCGTTCCAGCGCACCAGTTTCCATTATAAACACTTCACCACTGCTTATTTGTACTTGTTCTAATGTGTCTTGCGTTAGTCTTTCGTTGATCAAGGCTTTCACAGCTTTGCGTAGCTCAGGATTGCGGCGCTGGTAGGTCAACCCTTTGAGCGATACCAAGCCATGGCAGCGTAACTGTTGATCGACAAGGTGGGTTGCAAATTCTTCCATGCTGGGCATTTGTGTATTGATATGAGCTGGCAGCACCCGCTCGGTGAGATCATATGTTTTTTGAAACCCTTCGCGGTCGCAAACCATGAGGTCGCCTTGCATATACAGCTGTTCGAGAGCCTTTTTAGCTGGCTTCCAATCCCACCAGCCTGCACGTTTGGTGGTGTTGGTTTCAAGATCGCGAGATCGTAGTGGGCCATCTGAACGAATGCGCGCTAATAGCTCATGCATGAGCTTAGTATCAGGTGTTTTATACCAATGGGTTTGGCCGCTTTTAATGGCGTGTTTGTAAAGCAAAGAGAAGCGAAAATCGGCGATGGGTATAAAAGCTGCCGCGTGTGTCCAATACTCAAACATATCGCCATCAAGCAACATTTGATTGGTCATGGCTGGATTGAAATCAGGCACTCTAGAAGAAAAAATATGATGGTGGGCGCGTTCTACCACCGAGATGGTATCGATTTGTACATAACCGATGTGGTTAATCGCTTGGCGCGCTCCTCCCAATCCAGACCCAAAGGGCTGAGCCTGCAACAAACCTTGCGCATCCAAGGCAAGCCGACGTAACCGCGCTAATTCTTGCGGATGTTTGATTTCAATCATGGCTACGGTGTTTGATTGGTTGGTTATGCAATAGACTGGAGGTACCAATAAAATACACCAGCACAGGTAATCTTTCCCGCTGTATCTTTGATTTCAACCTGTATTTCAATAGAGCCACGCCCTCTTCGGTCTAACTGCTCGAGAAGAGCTTCTGATGCTGCTGGGGTTACAGATGCTTGAGCTGTTACGGCGGTATTTGCAGGGCGTTTGAATTTAATTTGTGCGTCACGAAGCACAGGTACAAATTTACCTTCTAATTCTGGGTAGGTTTCAATAAGCCATTGGCCAGATGCAGTTTCTGCTAGAGTGAATTGGGCACTGGCGTGCATGGTGTTGAGGTGGTTTGAAACCGAAGAAGCCATTTCTAGCATTAAAGAACCATCATTTGCTTTGCTTAAGCCTACGGTTTGTACAAATGGAATTTCAAAGATGTTCATAAACTAGACCTCTTTCCTTCTGTAGAATAGAACTGATTTGTCAGGTGCCACCATAAGCCCTCACACGAACACCATTATTTTTGTTAATGCCGATAGTGAACACGACATCAATGCCCTTAAACCAGATTAAATAGAAGTCGGAATCACTGGCTTTAGCTCTAGCATATACGTTTTCAAAGCCTTGCTTTTGACCTAGGCGAAATTCCACTTCTTTTGCATCTGGCTGTCCAAGTAGTGATATCACTTTGGCTTCAGTATCCCCGATTTGTACAGAGGCGAACCGTTCACCAAACGCGGTTACCTCCTGAGTTGCTGGCATGAATCGGATAAACAATACTATAAAACCAACGAAGACAACGGACACTGTAGCAAAGCTGGCGATAACCTTTAACTTTTTCTTCATAGGCCAACTATGCCGAAAGGCGATAAAATACCAAACTTTGCTTAAAGGTTTTGAACCACTATAGCTCAATAAAAAAAGCAGCTTGAATCCAACGTTGACGAATACCATTAGGCTCTTTCCAAGATTGGGTCACATCATCCAGTGGGATGCTACAAGTATGTGCAACATGCGCTAATGCCACCGCAATGCTTTCACCCTGTTGGAGTGCTTTCAGAAAAGTATAATGCGGCAGGGTCAGTAAGGAGGTGTGGGTAAGGAAATTTTTGCGCACAATGGCGACTCTGGATGTTTCTTTTTGTGGCATAACCGGCTCTGCCTGACGTTTGACATCATGATAATACTCAGCCACAGGGAAAAGATATTCTGCTATGTGAAAACAAGGTTGTAGCACAAGTCTTTCATCGGGTGTTTCCATCGTTGGTAAGGGTTTACCCTCATGGCCAGGGGCATCAAACATTAGAAATAAGGACAATTCGAAACAAGCAAGATCAATCATAAAATTGATCCAGTCTTCCTGTTCGCTTTCTTTTGCTGAGAAATCGGGGCGGGTTTCTTTGAGGTATTGCGGGAAGCGGTTGCCCAGATCATAGAGGGTGTAGCTTTGTGAAGGGTAGGTTTGTAAGTATTCGCAGGCAAAGTCGCGGAACAAGTCTTCGCCTAGGGCATGGGATAGTGCGGGGAATTGTTCCTGCATGCATTTGAGGAGGCGTAGGTAGTAGCTGCGCTGGTAAATGGCGAGGCATTGGTTGCTGTTGAGTCTGGCTGAGGGGTTAATGGTGGTTGCGATGGCAGCTTGATTGGCCTGTAAGGGGTGAGTAAGAGCATGTTTTATCCATGCTTGGGTTTGTTGTAGGGTTTGGCTGGGGCTCATGGCTCCTCCAGCACAGCGTTTTCCATGATGTTGGGCACCATGAAATCAACGGGGGTGGAGAGTGTTTCCTGTTGCAAAAGTTGGGGCAATTGCAGCTTGGAAGAATCAAATTCGCCTTGCATATAGGGCTTTGCGCTTAGAATCTCTTGGTGGCATTCGTCGAAGGATGGAATATCGCCATCCCATTCTAATAAGGTAGACACAGCACCTGTACGTTGCCATGCCAGACGGAATAGCTCCCAGACATAAGGCAAAATGGCTCTGTCGTGGGTATCAATGATGTGTGTGCCGCAATGTTGGTGACCTGCCAGATGCATCTGTATCACATGTTCACAAGGATAATCTTTAATGTATTGCACAGGGTCTATATCTGCATTGAAGCAGCTGACATAGACATTGTTGACATCCAAAAGCAGCTGGCACTGGGTTTCATTACAAAGTTGCCGAAAGAATTCGGGCTCTGAAATAGTAGAATGTTTGAAAGTGATATAAGAGCTGGGGTTTTCTAAGACCAGCGGACGCTCTAAAAAATCCTGCACCTGATGAATGCGGGCAATCACGTGTTGTAGGGTTTCTTCAGTGAGTGGCATAGGCAGTAAATCATGGGAATTCATGGTTTGTACACCTGTCCAACACAGATGATCACTCACCCAAACAGGGTTAACCTCTTGGGCAAGTGCTTTTAATTTGCGTAGATATGAAAAATTAAGTGGGTCTGTGCTACCAATGGACATGGAGACGCCGTGAAGCACCACGGGGTAACGCTCGGCGATTTGGCGAATGACATGCTTTGGCCAGCCGCCTGAATCCATAAAGTTTTCTGAAATAGCTTCAAACCAGTCAATCTGAGGCCAATGCTCCAGAATATGATTAAAATGAGTGCTGCGTAGGCCCAAGCCCAAACCAAGATTTGTATCTTTCATCATCATATCACTCAGCTACAACCGCCAGCACCACTCATGCCGCTGGAGCCACATGAGGTCATGTTACCTCGCTCTTTGTTGTCATCAGATATCCACTGATATGTAGGACCTTTGTCTGTAAATGGGGCGGGAACATGGCCTAATTTTTCAGGCAGAGGTTGGTCTAGACCTTTGCTAAGTAAGTCTTTACGAATGTCGTTATAACCGCTTTCTTCAAAGACTTTGCGAGCGCGCAACCAAACGCTTTTTCCTCGGTTTTTACCATTGGTGCTGAAGCGTTCAGCATTGATGGGTGTAGCACATGAACCCATAGATTTACACTCATTATTGCCCGGCGCATCCATCTCTTCAGCCGTGCCATACAAGCCACAGCCGCCTTGATGTTTGCAATCGTTGAGTACATGGCAATGATGGTCTGTCGTGGTGGAGCAATAGCCCTGACCTGCACAATCATTGGTGATGTATTGGCCTGGGTTGTTGGGGTCTTCATGCCCTTTGTTGCCAAATCTATCAGAAGCTTTGCAGCTGTTTAAACCCATGCAGGCATGCAAAGGCAAACCCGCAGGGATTTCATCAAGGCTTGGGGGTTTTTGGGGAAAAGTAGGAGAATCGGCAAAAGGATTTTGAGCAGGTACAGGCTCACCTGGGCCAGGCTCTGCACCCCAATAAGCACTCACATCGGGTAGTTGCTCAACTCTGTCCATTAAGCCAGAAATATCAGTGGCATAGGGGTATTTTTTGACGACCTCACCCAAGGCCAGCAGGCTGGAAAAGGCATCTTTTTTCGCACCGAGATTGATATTTTCAAAGCTGGGTGCCAAGCATTGACCATTGCCCAAATCATAGCGACCCATTTGGGTTGCTAACCCATCAAGAATCCAAATCATAGACATATGCATAGCTTGATTGAAGAAGCGTTTTTGTTCTTGAGAGGGCACCTTATAAATGGTTTCCGTAAGAATAAACATGTATTGATAAAGACCATTACAGTAGTCGTTTAGAGGCTGGTAGTTGGTGCGGCTCGAAGGGCGATTGCTGTAGATTTTGAGGTAGCCCAAAGATGTTGGATTGTCTGGAAAATTGGTGACAACAGTAGATAAGGCACCAATGGTAACGGTAGGTTTGATGGGCTTGGGCCACTTTGGTCGGTGGTTTAAATCTTCGATGCGTTCCTGATATGGCTGTAGCTGTGCCTGCAAAGATAAAAATTTGTAATAATGAGATAATTCCTTTTGCGATGCATCATCCCATTGGCTGATATTGGAGCCTTCGCCTTGATCACAGATGGTTTTCAAAGCCTCAAGTGCTTCTTGGCGGTTGCTGATGGTAATTAACGCGTGTTTGCCTACATGGCTATCGCTTTCATCGGCATACTTGGCTGCGGCTGAGGCATTGCTGTAGCTGCCGTTGCTATGCCTTGGGCAACCAGCACTAGGCATACCCCAAGAATCGAATTTGCCCATGGCACTGATGGTATCAATATTGTTGGGTGAATAGTTGTAGTGTTGTACCTGTTGTTCTTGAGGCCCTTTTTGAAAGTCTTCATCTGTGATGTGATTGCTGCAAATGAGACAACGAATATAAGCATAAAATTGCCCAATGGTGTCCCAATTTTCATCTTGCGGAATTGCATCTTCGGTTTCAGGGCGTTCAATTTGAAGAAAGTGCCACAATTGGTCGTAGCTGAACTTTGCCAATGGAATCAAAACATCGCCATCACGCGCGCCTCGGGGCCCTTTGGGGCCAATTAAATTATGGGCAGGAAGCGGAGAGGGATAGTTCGCAGGCGAATTAAGATAAAGCTTAGGCGCTGCTCCCAAGGCATTTAACACATTGCAGGCAAGGGACATGTGCAGCATTTCTTCAACCGCCACACTCATCACTGATGCACCCGCTTTGTTGGCATACAGGTCGATGGGGCGAATGTTTTCGCCAGACTTGTTTGTGCGGTTGAGAGAATAATAGGTATACAAATATATAGGAATGGTGGCTTGTTCAACAGAAATAGCGGCTTGTAGCGTGCTCTTGAGCGTAGTTAATACTTGGTCTCTTGAAAGTGTGTTGTTGATGGTGTCAACAACACGCTGTTCCTCAGGCGTTAGTTGGTTGTAAAACTTGTTATGATGATCGTGACCCATATAAAATCCTTTGCTTATTATGATTGACCCAGCAATGGTATTAGCCATGTCATTTGAGCACCTAAAAAAACAGGTAAGGGGTATGATGGATGAAAAACACAAATAATGTTATTAACTAAATGTTTAGACCCAAAGTCTTATGGTCTGGATTTGAATTAAAAAATATTGTTTTGTCTTTATCGTCAAGCCCTTGATAAAGCGCAATGATTTTATCATAAGGTGTTTGATATTTTAG
>JAJFLD010000108.1 GCA_021772875.1 Ghiorsea sp.
GCAACACATTCACAAATGGTTCGTCTTTGTAGGTTTGCATTAAAACTTCATGCCATTGTTGACTATCTTTTCCTGTTAAATGGATGGTACTCAACATACCCCTAGTCATAGGGATAATGTGAGGCACAAAACGAACCGTGACATCCTGAACACCATAAGCCGAAGCCCATTCCTCCATCTCCCAGGCATGTCTATGTTTGGGTAGACCATAAGCGGCCAAACTCTCATTAATTTCGCAGTACAATAAACCTGTCTTGGCTGCGCGCCCAGCTCCAGATGTCCCTGATTTGGCATCAATCACAATGGATGTCGCTTGAATAAGTTTGCTTTGTAATAAAGGGATAAGCGGTAACAATACCGATGTGGGATAACAACCTGGATTGGCAACCAAATTTGCTTGCGCCACTTGCGCTCTTGCAAACTCAGTCAAACCATAAACTGCATGTGCTAACAACTCAGGATAAGGATGACTTAAACCATATGCTTGCTCATAATTTTCCAAATTGGCGTGTCTGAAGTCAGCGCTCAAATCAACAACTCGTTTACCTGAATCAAGCGCCTTTTTCACACTATTGGCAGCTGCTGCATGTGGCAAAGCAGTGAATACAAGCTGAACGTCATCTGGAATCACAGCATCTGAAACGGTCAAAGTCATCTCAGCACTTTGGCTTGCAATACTAGGCAACACATCTGCAACACGTTTTCCGGCTTGGCTAAAAGCGGCTAAATGTTTAATTTCAAATTGCGGGTGCCCATCAAGCAACCGAATCAATTCAGCGCCTGTGTAACCTGTTGCACCAAGAATTGCGACAGCAACACTCATATTTCACCCCTTATATCAAACATGGGAAACTTACCATGCCGCCAAGAAAATGTCATACCCCAGAAACAAAAAAGGGAGAGCAATGCTCTCCCTAATAATGAATAAATATTGATTAACGCTTCGAGAACTGCGGTGCACGACGTGCTTTTTTCAAGCCGTACTTCTTACGCTCTACAACACGTGCATCACGTGTAAGGTAACCTTTTTCTTTAAGTTGAGGGCGAAGAGCGCCGTCATACTCAAGCAAAGCGCGAGCAATGCCATGACGAATTGCGCCAGCTTGACCAGAAACGCCGCCACCATGGACATTTACAGTAATGTCTAAGCGATCAGCTAATCCAACCAAAACCAAAGGACGCATAGCTTCTTGGCGAATAATTTCGATTGGGAAATAATTTTCCGCATCGCGACCATTCACACTTATTATGCCAGTACCTGGTTTCATCATCACACGCGCGATACTGCGCTTGCGTCGTCCGGTTCCGCGAAAGAAATCTTCTGTCATCTGTGTACCTACTCTTTTAATCTTTTAGTTTAACTTTAAAGCTACAGGAGCTTGTGCTGCATGTGGATGTTCAGAACCCGCATACACTTTCAATTTAAGAAGTTGCTTACGACCCAATGGGCCTTTAGGCAACATGCCTTTGATTGCCAATTCAAGAATACGTGTTGGAAAACGCTCACGTTGTTTTTCCAACGTAATTGAATGCAAACCACCAGCAAAGCGACTATGACGATAATACGTCTTTTGCGCTTCTTTGTTACCAGTAACTTTAATTTTTTCAGCGTTAATCACAATCACGTGATCTCCACAATCGGCATGCGGAGTATACATAGGATTATGCTTACCGCGCAAAATGCGAGCAACCTCAGTTGATAAACGACCAAGAATAAAATCTTGAGCATCTACAATATACCATTTACGTTCAATATCGCCAGGGCGAACAGTCCAAGTAGACATGTTTGATTCTCCAATAATCCAATCAAAACAGACTGAAATACTTCAATTATCCATTCTGACAGGGTTTCACACCAAACTGCTGAACGGGTCGCGCATTGTAGGAAACAGTTTCACAATGTCAAACACCTTCATGCACCCTATGATATGATGGCTAGCTAAGTTGAAGTAAAATACCTATTATCATACAACATACACAGCCACCAAACATCGCAACAACTTACTTCATATCACGGTACAATTTCTCAAATGTATAAATACCTGTGCTATGCCCATCATCAAATACTATCCGAATTGCATAGTTTCCAACCAGCTCAACAAGCGTGGCTCGCACATCTTGTTTACCTACAATCACCTTTGCCTGGTCAGGTGTATGCCCCGTACAATCCGCACAAGGACATGTTACGCGCAGATACTCATGCGAAAGAACACTTTGAGAATCGTCATCCCAATCAATTTCAAGCACCCCTGTCTTTGCTATACTTCGAATAGCTGTAGGCATCGCATTGGGCTGAGACATCATGACTCCTTCAAACATTTATCGACTAGTCCGTAATCATACGTAATTACATTGTTTAATCTATCAGCACCATCTACTTTCACACATTTGTGTTTTTCATATATAAGTTATCTAGCTATTTCTAAATGTAAATCCCGCCACCAACGCAACACATGAACTTTCTCAACATACTACAATGCATTTTATCGCTGCAAACAAAAAAGCACCAGCAAAACACCTTCTTTCACTTAATGTTTTTTCAAAATCAATTAGAATTGATAAGGTACAGCAGCTGCTTGGATAGATTCAAAACCAATATTCGGGCCTATTGACGCAGATTGCAACGTTAAAATTTGATCATATGTGTACGACTCCGTCCGGGTTAGACTAAAAGTAAGGAAGGTGGCTCCTGTGGTAAATGATGGTGCAACACCAGTCGGGAAAGCCGTAGGCAAAGCAACAGAAGAAACATCAGGAGGCGCTAGCATCACCCAAGTAGAGCCAGCGTAAACATCCTGAACTACTAAGGCTGTAACAGTTGCCATACCCGTAGCTGGTGTTACAATAATAGGGGAACCTACTTGACCACCCATAACCGTAGGTGTTGTTAGTGTTGATGATATGGCAACACTTGAAAGTGGTAGCGACTGGGTATTAGCAACCCAAGTATTACCATTGGCATCAGAGGCTGATACTTCAACATTATAACTCGCCGAGGAATACCGATCAAAAGCACTAAGTACCTTTGGGTAAGTGATAGAGGCATATGGGTTAAGCAGAGGGAGTCTACTCACCGCTAAAGCCATACCATTTCCAGATATCAATCGATTGCTTCCTACTTTAAATCCTGCAGGTGGCGCAACACGACTAATCGTCACAAGCGGTTGCGCCCCAGGCGGTGTGGCATTAAACGCAACATTTTCTACGTTTGTAAGCGTAGAGTAAATATCCACTGTGGCATACCTTCTTGGTCCCAAGTTGACCGCATCTGTTGTATAAGCATCATACGCTTGAACAGTACGGCTAACATAACTTTTTATTGCCCACAAATCGCCACTTATTTGAGCCCCTGGAGCATCGCCCCAAAAGCTCATGCCTGATAGATAGCTCCCCTGCACCGAAGGAACCATAGAACTCGCATACACTGCGTTGTTCCCAGCTCTAAACAGTCGCAACTCACTCTGCTCACCTACTGATAAATTAGTTAAAGCCCCCTTAAATCTTAAGAATGAGAAAGCATTATTATTCAACTGAGTAAAAGCCCCAAAGTTCACTTGCCTTCCATTAACCTGAAAATAACTTACCCAAGATCCTCCAGCAAACATATGCACATCATGAGCCCCCACTGTCGCTTGGGTAAATATAGCATTACCATTCGCATCTGTTTTTAGCGCACCCGCTGCATCATTATCTAGCTGCACCCATACTCCTGAAACTGGCAACTGATTATAATCTACAACTGTCACTTTCAACCCTGGAGCTGGTATTGGTATCGGCGGTGGTGTTACAGGTGCTGAACT
The DNA here is from genome assembly GCA_021772875.1 of Ghiorsea sp. GTDB lineage: Bacteria > Pseudomonadota > Zetaproteobacteria > Mariprofundales > Mariprofundaceae > Ghiorsea. The sequence goes on from JAJFLD010000108.1 coordinate 3,801, forward strand.
TTGACCACAAGCTACCAAGCTAAACAACAGCCCCAAAGCCAAAAGGTTTACGCTAAACTTAGAACCGAACATATTTAAATCTCCCCATAAATTTTGAATATCTCACGATATGAGCTTTTTTCCTTATTATATAAGTAGCATCATAAGACAAGCTCTTAAACAACCTTCAACTGGTGATTTTTACTTTTTGTCGTAAGCTTCGCCAACAAATCAGATACATTAGATTATAGTAGAGGCTTAGACATGACGCAAGATGAGATGAAAGAAAAAGTAGCCGCAGCGGCGTTAGAGTATGTCATAAATGGTTCCATCGTGGGTGTGGGCACTGGCTCAACGGCCAATAAGTTTATTGATGCGCTAGCCACCATCAAAGCTGACATCAAAGGTACTGTTGCCAGCTCTGAAGCAACGGCTGAACGTTTACGTGGTCATGGTATTCCTGTGTTTGAGCTTAATGATGCACTCACGCAAGTGAAGCAACTATCTGTATATATAGATGGTGCCGATGAATTTGATGCGGGCAAAAACCTTACCAAAGGTGGCGGTGGCGCACTTACACGTGAAAAAATCGTGGCCGCAGCTTCGGCAAAATTTGTTTGCATCGTTGATGAAAGCAAACAAGTAGAACATTTGGGCGCGTTTCCTTTGCCTATTGAAGTCATTCCCATGGCGCGTGAACTTGTGATGGCCGAAGCCAAAAAACAAGGCGGAATCCCTCAAGTACGCAAAGATTTTACCACCGATAATGGTAATATCATTATTGATGTCACAGGGCTAACCATCACCAATGCTCGCCAGCTCGAAGATGATCTTAATGAAGTACCGGGCGTTGTTACCAATGGTATTTTCTCCCATCAAGGTGCTGATGTCATCCTTATGGCCACCCCCAATGGCGTCATAACTATTGATTAACAACTAGCTTTGTCGACAAAGGGTGAGCCTTTTACTATGCTCTTTAGCATATGGCTCATCCCAAAGCATCAAATTTTGAAGATTCGCATATAAATTACACCCCCTTATTAGGGGTTATTTTTACTGCTGCATTTTTAGTCATTGGTGGCATGGCCTACATCATTCATACAAACAATCATATCTCATTGGTTCATCAACCTTTGGCCAATATGCCTGCACATATTTTAAACGATATCAACCAATCCCACCTCTGGCTTGAGGAAGTGTTACAAGGCGATGACAAAGAAGGGCTTCAAAAAATATACGATCCCCTCAACAACATTAAAACCAATTTGGCGACTATGGAGAAGATGGGATACCACAGTCATCTTCTACTCTCCCATGATGAACTCCATCAACTCTCAAGCCTCATTATCAATGCCAAAACCACCCTCAATCTTTTATGGCAAGCCAGCGAAACAAGATTAGCAAATGCAGCCCAATCAACTGCCGGCACAAGCTCAGACATAAATTACGATGCACATTTTAAGCAATTCAGCTCCGAAATAACCCGCATAGGCACCCTCTTTAATCAATCGCTTCAAAATCACTCCAGACAACTCAAGCTTATCGAAACCTCAAGTATTATTGTTTCAATTTTGATTACAATGGCCATGACGTGGTTTGTTTTATCTATTTTCAGAACTCAGCGAGAAGAGTACGCAGCCATCATCAAAGCAGAATCAGCCCAGCACAATATGGAGGAAAAATACCGCAGCCTCATTGAACAATCACCCCTAGCCTTACAAATTATGGATGTCGATGGCAATGTGATTCAAGTGAATGCTGCTTGGGAAAAACTATGGGAAATTCGTTTAAACACACTTGGGCAATACAATATTTTTCAAGACCCGCATATTAAATCATCGCGTATCAACAATGATTTGCATCATGCCTTTGCAGGCAAAATCATTTCAACCCAAATTTTCAACCTCAACCCCGACAACAACGCGTTAGCAGACTCACCATTCAAAAGCTGTTTTGTGAATATCCATCTCTACCCTGTTTACAATTTAGAGCATGAAGTAACACAAGTTATCATGACCTTTGAAGACGTTACTGAAAGTCATTTGCAACATATTTTTCAACAAAAACAAAACCATGTACTTGGCCTCATCTCTGACCCTAACGTTTCACTTTCCACAGCTTTAGAAGCGCTTGTTCTGGCCGTAGAAACGCAAATACCGCAAATGATGGCCTGCATCCTCCTATGCGACAGCGCCAATACATATATCACAACCCATATCACACCCAACTTACCCCCTAGCTATAGCGATCATTTAAAAGATTTATCTATAGCGCAAAAAACAGACCCCTGTGCTCTGGCTATTTCTGCTGCACAACAAATCATCGTAAGTGATATCAACAAGGACTCACGCTGGGAGAAATGCAAAGCCTTGGCACAAGCTTGCAATCTACAGGCGCATTGGGTGCAACCCATCCAAGATAGCGATGGCAAAGTTCTCGGTGTGATGTCGATGTATTTCAAAGATGTTGCTAACCCCAACGAACATCATCTCACCTTACTACAAAATGCTGCCCAGCTTGCCAGCAATGCCATTGTGCAGAAACAATCCATGCAGTTAATCATCTCCTCTGAAGCCTTGCTTGCCGAAGCACAACGCCTCTCTCATCTCGGCAGCTGGGAGTTCGATCTCAAAAGTAAGTCCATGATATGCTCTCATGAGACATACCGAATTTTTGGTGTTGATGACAACTTTACAGGCAATCTGTATAAATTATTTTTAAGGGCTATTCACCCCAACGACAGAGCCAAATTAAAACAGCAACACATCAACGCTGTAAGCTCAAAAAGCGCATATGAAATCACCTATCGTCTTATGGTGCACGGCATAAAAAAACATGTTAATTCGCGCTGTGAGATTGTTTGTAATACCCATGGCGAAGTCACCAAATTCACAGGTACAGTGCAAGATGTATCCCAGCTTATGGAAGCACAAAAAGAAAAAGAAAATGTGCGTTCTAAGATGGAACATGTACAACGTTTGGAAAGCTTAGGGGTATTGGCTGGTGGCATTGCCCATGATTTCAACAATATTTTAACTGCCATCTTAGGCAATGCCGGTTTAGCGGCCAATAAACTTCCGCAAGACTCTTTCGTACATGATTATATAGATCGCATCATACATTCCAGCCGAAAAGCCGCCGATCTTTGCAAACAAATGCTTGCCTACTCAGGAAAAGGAAGATTTATCATCAAACCTATCATCATTTCTAGTTTGGTAGAGGAGATGAGCAATCTTCTGCAAGTCACGATTGCCAAAAACATCGTGCTTCGCCTCAATCTTCCTCTCCACATTCCAGCTGTAGAAGCCGATGTTACGCAAATGCAACAGGTCATCATGAATTTGGTGATTAACGCCTCTGAAGCTATTGGCAAACATAGTGGCTCTATTTCAGTTTCAACAGGCCTTGTGTCCGTGGATAAAGATTACCTATCCAGCACTTTTTTAGATGAAGAGCTCAAGGAAGGTTTGTATGTTTATCTTGAAGTTTCTGATACGGGATGCGGCATGAGTGAAGAAACAAAAAATAAAATTTTTGAACCTTTTTTCACCACCAAATTCACAGGTCGCGGTTTGGGCATGGCAGCTATTTTAGGCATTGTTCGCGGACATAAGGGTGCCATTAAAACTTATAGTGAATTAAACAAAGGAAGCACCTTTAAAATCCTATTGCCCGCCTCAAAAGCAACCCCTGAACACCTCGCCTTAGCAGAAGATGTCATGAAAGATTGGCAGCTTAATGGTGCTGTGCTTATCATTGATGATGAAGAAACGATTCGTGAAGTTGCGGTGTCTATGCTTGCAGATTTAAACATCAAATCCATGACCGCCGCCGATGGTATTGAAGGGGTGGAAGTGTTTACACAACACCACAAAACGATAAAAGTCGTGATACTGGATATGACCATGCCCCGCATGGGAGGCGAAGACACTTTCACTGAACTTTGCCGCATTGACCCCGATGTAAAAGTCATCTTAAGCTCTGGTTACAATGAGCAAGATGCAACCAATCGTTTTGCTGGCAAAGGTTTGGCTGGTTTTTTACAAAAACCATACACCCCTATGGAATTGACCAACAAACTCGCACACATATTTGGCAATACTTAAAACAAGCTGATTGCGTTAGTATTCGCCCATGAATATTTCCGACTTTGACTACACCTTGCCCGAAGCACTTATTGCTAAGCAACCTTTAACCCAAAGAGATGCCTCTCGCTTGCTTGCTTTACAAGATACGACTTTCATGGATTCGCATATCACTGATCTTGTGGCTTTGGTACGTGAAGGTGATGTCTGGGTACTCAATGATACACGTGTGATTCCAGCGCGTTTACTCGGCCAAAAAAACAGCGGCGGCAAGGTAGAGCTCTTGTTATTAGAACCCACTGGCATAAAAGACGTTTGGTTGGCATGGGGCAAGGCCAACAAACCATTAAAAATTGGCGAAACCATCACCATAGCTCCAGGTTTTTTTGCTGAAATTCTTAGCCGTGATGGCAAACAAGTCTCTGTACGCCTGCAAGCAGATGATGTGATGGCAAATATCGAAACCCATGGCCATATGCCACTTCCCCCCTACATCAACCGACCTGACACCGAAGAAGATAAAGCCCGTTATCAAACAGTATTTGCCAATCAACCCGGCGCAGTGGCTGCCCCCACGGCAGGTCTACATTTAACACAAGCCCTTATGCAAAAGATGCAAGCTGCTGGTGCAAGTTTTGTGCATGTCACGCTACACGTCGGCCCAGGCACTTTTCAGCCCGTGCAGGTTGAGAATGTGAATGACCATATCATGCATGAAGAAGCTTATGTGATTCCTAAGCAAGCAGCAGCCGCTATCAATCAAGCCAAAGAAGATGGTAGACGTATTGTTGCGGTGGGTACAACCAGCTTACGCACACTAGAAGCTGCTGGGCAAAGTGGCGCTGTCCAAGCGGGTTCTGGCCGCACCGATATCTTTATCACACCTGGTTATCAGTTTAAGATTACGGATGCCTTGCTCACCAACTTTCACTTGCCCAAATCCACCT
>JAJFLD010000109.1 GCA_021772875.1 Ghiorsea sp.
ACATCGGTGCGACCACCGGCACCCAAACTTGTGACCACGGGAATATCTGCTTGCTGGCAAGCAAAAACCAAAGCGGCTTTACACACAACCGAATCAATACAATCCAAAACATAATCGGGTTTATAAAAAGCGAGCAATTCAGCCACATTTTCAGGGTGAATGAAATCATCATGGATGTTCACTGTGGTATCAGGATTGATATTGGCGATGCGTTCAGCAGCAATGGCTGTTTTTTTATCACCAATATTTGATTGTAAGGCAATCAGCTGACGATTGAGATTGGAGAGGCCAACAACATCGTGGTCAATGAGCGTGATTTTACCAATGCCTATGCGGGCAATGGCTTCGGTAGCGGCACCGCCCACACCACCAAGACCTACAATCATGACATGTTTGCTCATCAGGTTTTCTAAGCCTGTTTTGCCAAGCAGGATATGGGTACGTTCATGAAGAATATTGTTGATAGGGCTCATAACTGGAACAACTCCTGGGCATTTTTACTGCAAGTGGCAAGTATAGTCGCTGAATCTTGATTGCGAAGTTTTGCCATGGCATGGGCAACTTGAATCAAGTTGGCTGGTTCATTACGCGCATCTTTGCCCAAACCATCGGGCGCATCGGTTTCAAGTAAGATGGATGTAAGCGGCAGGTCTGTGAGTAAGGCTTGCATCTTGGCAGTGTTTGTTTGTATCAAACGTGTACCTATGCCGATTAAAAAGCCTAAATTGATGAAGTTATGGGCTTGTTGCAAGCTGCCAGAAAAACCATGAATCACACCACGTGATTCGGGGTGTTTTTTTAGTTGTTGAATAACCATATCACTGGCTTTGACGCTATGAATGATGAGTGGCAAATCATTTTTTTTGGCAAGTGCGAGTTGTGCTTGAAACCACCAAAGTTGTTTGTCCATATCAGGGCGATGGGGCATCAAATCCAAACCACACTCACCTACTGCTACGGCATCACTTCCATCGCTTAATAAAGCATCAAGTTGCTCCAAATGTGCCTCTTGATGTAAATTGCAAAACCAAGGGTGAATGCCATAAGCATTAAAAATGTTGGGGTATAAATCCTTGATACGCTGTTGCTCTGGCCATTGCTGAAAACCAACACCTGCTACAATAAATTGCTGCACACCTTGCTGATTGGCACGTGTTAAGACTTCAGCTAAATCATGCTTAAATTTGATGTGATCAAGGTGGCAATGGCTATCAATTCCAAAAGCCATGGCTTTAGCGTTTACGATTGAGCCAGATGAATCCAAAAAGACCTGCAAGCAACATCGCTGATGAGAGCAACATGCCCATGGTGATATGCGCAAAAAGGAAACCCAATTGTTCATCAGGTTGGCGATAGTTTTCACAGAAGATGCGAGCAAGTGCATAACCCAACAAAAAGATAGAAATACGTGTGCCATCGGCCCATTTTTTCTTGCGCGTAAGCCATAAAATGGCAAACAAAAGTAGGCCTTCAAGTGCTAATTCATAAAGCTGGCTAGGGTGGCGCGGATAAGGCCCTGCACCAGGGAAAATCATGGCCCAAGGCACACTTTCAGGGTTGGTGACAACACGGCCCCAAAGCTCGCCGTTGATAAAGTTGCCCGCGCGGCCAAAAGCAAGGCCTAATGGTGCAACGATAGCAAATCTATCCAATAAAATGAGGTAGGGTAAGTCATTGCGCCTACAAAACAGCCAGCCCATGATCACAGAGCCAAGAAAACCACCATGGAAAGACATGCCACCATTCCAAACATAAAACACTTCAATGGGATGTTCGATATAATAAGAAGGGTTGTAGAATAAAACATAACCCAAACGGCCACCCAAAATCACACCAAGAATAAGCCAAGTGAATAGGTTCTCATATTTTTCAGGCGAGACAACAGTGCCCCAAAGTTGCATTTCTTTAAGTTGAATTTGAACTAGCTTCCAAGCAGACATAAAGGCCAGTACATACATCAAACCATACCAATGAATGGCAATTGGCCCCAATTGTAGGGCTACGGGATCAATATGCGGCGCCAACATCGCCTTACCACACCAGCCAAAGCAATACAGCACCAAGTACAACACGGTAAATCACAAAAGGGCCCATGCCAACACGCTCTAAAAATTTAAGGAAATAGTGTATGCATACATAAGCAGAAACAGCAGAAACAGTATAACCAACCATGAGTTCACTTACGCTTGCAACTTGTGCGGGCCCTTCAATCCAATCTTTAATTTTTAGGCCACCAGCTAAGATGATGACGGGAATAGAGAGTAGAAAAGAAAAACGTGCAGAAGCTTCGCGTGTATAACCTAAGAACAAAGCTGCTGTCATGGTGATGCCTGAGCGCGATGTACCAGGAATCAAAGCAAATGCTTGGGCGAACCCGACCAACATTGCATCTTTAAGGCCCCATTTTTTCTCGCGGCGTTTGCGCTTGCCTACTTTATCTGCTGCCCAAAGCAATAAGCCGAAAACAATTGAAGACACGCCAACCGTGGCGACAGAACGCATATCATTCTCTATATATTCTTTAAGGGATAAACCCGCGATACCAACAGGAATGGTTGCCAGACAAATCATCCAAGCCATTTGCCCATCACGATTAGCCGACCATGAGCGTTTTTGAATTGTTTCAACACAACCCGTGGACATTTTTGCTAAATCCGAGCGGAAATAATAAATCACTGCCGTGAGTGTGCCCAAATGAAGAACACAATCATAAGCCAACCCTTGGTCAGGCCAAGTTGATACCAAAGGAATGAGTGCCAAATGCCCCGAAGAAGAGATGGGGAGAAATTCAGTGAACCCTTGAATAAGCCCTAATACAACGGCTTGCAGCGTGCTGAGTGATTCGTTCATGATTGATTCCGTCGTTGTTGTACAGCTTGAGCTAAGGTGTTGAGCAGTGGTTCAGTATCTGCCCAATTGATGCAAGCGTCGGTAATGCTTACACCATATGCTAGTGTTTGATTGGGCTCAGCATTTTGCCGCCCAGCGTTTAAATGACTCTCAATCATCACACCTTTGATGGCGTGATTACCTTGAGCAATTTGTGTCGCAACATCATGACCCACGTCAATTTGACGTTGGTGTTGTTTTAAGCTGTTGGCATGGCTGAAATCAATCATTACACCTGATGTGATATGCGCTTGCTCA
>JAJFLD010000110.1 GCA_021772875.1 Ghiorsea sp.
ATCATTTTCATTTTTGGTGAGACGAAGGGGGCGGAAGTCCTGGAAGGATTCCGCTTGAACGCTTTGTTCTCGCGCGGAGCGGGAGGTCAAAGGGTGAAAATGGAGCTGAACGCGGCCGTTCTCCCGCGCAGCGGGAGAACTAGGTAATACGTGTACTAGATTTTCCATGTATTACTCTCCTATATACGCCCTGATTTTCCTTGATATTGCATATTAAAGCCCAAACAAGGAATTTAATGTTTTTCAATCTATGACGTGAGTGTAGCTGATAATATCCTGGTTGGCGAATGACCGCTGTGGGGCGAAAGCAGCCACTTTTTTAATGTTAGTTTTTATCATAGAACTGTTTTATGGATTGCATAGAAATGCCATAATGATATTTGATTTGTTTGTTTGTATAGCGATGTTCTTTGGCAATAGGGCATATAAGGCGAGACAAACACGTGGATGTACACTTGGAGCCGTCTTCTAATCGGTAGTTCAGGCATGTAGGAAGGGATAAGTCGCCACCTTCCAATGCTTTGGCAGGGCATATGGTTATGCATGGTTTGTCTACACAAGTATCACACGGGGATGGCAAACCTATTTTGGGGGTGAGGGGTAAGTCTGTATCTGCCAATACCACAGCACGATAGGCAAACCATGAACCAAACGCTTCATTGATACCCACGCGAAATGGTGTTGGGTGATGCCAGCCTGCAAGTTCCCCTAACTCTCTAAGTGGAATATTTTGCTGCTCATGGGGGTAAATGAATTGAAACATATGCTTGGCGAGGTCTTGTTCGAAGTAGGTGTGTACGACATCTTTTGAAAATGAATCAATAGGGTCTTTCGTGTCGGCATAGTCAGATGCTTGCATGGCTTGCCACATGTCTTTACCGCCATGAGCAAAGACGATAAGTTGTTTAAATGCTGAAACATCAGTGTGCGCCGTTTGAATCTTATCGCACAGTGTTTGCGGTAGGTCTTTTAGGTTAAACACTGCTTGTAAATTCAAACCATTTTTTAATAGTAGTTCATTGTTTGTAGTATAGGCGGATGAATGCAAGTGTTAACCTCTTAAAAATTGCATATTGCTACCATAAAAAGAAGAAGAGGTAACAGTCTTGAAAACTCGAAAATCATTGTCTAAAATTCTGCCATGATAAAAGCCGAGAGTTTATGCAGACAATATGGCAATCAATTTGCTGTACAAAATCTTAGTTTTGAAGTGAAACGTGGTGAAGTGATGGGGCTTTTAGGGCCTAATGGTGCAGGAAAATCAACCACCATGAAAATGCTTACCTGTTTTTTACCACCGTCATCGGGTGATGCCATGATTGATGGTTTAAGTTTGAGTCAGTCTATCCAAGTGCGCAGGCTGGTGGGTTATTTGCCCGAACATGCACCTTCTTATCACGACCTTGATGTGGAAGCTTATTTGCAGTTTACAGGCAAAATGCACGGTTTATCGCAAGCCACACGCCAAGATAAAATTGCTGAAATGAGCAGGGCATGTGGTTTGGAGCAGGTGATGTTTCGGCGCATTGAAGAATTATCAAAAGGTTATCGTCAGCGGGTAGGTTTGGCTGCAAGCATGTTGCATAATCCGCAATGCCTTATCTTGGATGAACCCACCACAGGCCTTGATCCCAATCAAATTATTGAAATCAGACACTTGATTCGCCATTTGGGTGAACATAAAACAGTTTTATTATCATCGCATATCTTGCCTGAGGTGGAGGCAGTGTGTGATCGCATGATGATTATTGATAAAGGTGAGCTGCAAGCCTTAGGCACTTCAGCCGAGCTATCCAAACAAGCCCAAGCTGGTGTGCGTCTGCATACCCAAATCCAAGGCAATGGCAGCAAAGTATTGGCGCGTTTAAAGGCAGAGCTTCCAGAGTTAGAGGTTGTTACTGAATCTGCATTGGAAAGAGGAGGGCTGCAATGTGAATTGTATCATCCTGATGTGGCATGTGCCTTGGCTGAAAAATTATTTCATGCGGCAGTGGCTGAAACATCGGTATTGCTGGAAATTCGTCAGGAACAGGCATCTCTCGAAGATGTGTTCCGTGAGCTGACAGGAGAAAAATCATGAGTGCTATGATTGCTTTGTGTCAAAAAGAGTGGCGCATCAGTTTGGATACACCACAAGGCTATGTGGTGTCGATTGCTTTTTTACTGGCATCAGGGTTTTTCTTTGGCAGCAATTTGTTTTTAAGTGGTCAAGCAGAGATGCGCGGCTGGTTTGCTGTGTTGCCCATGTTATTTATATTTTTTATCCCTGCCATGACCATGCGTTTGCTTGCCGATGAGCTGCATGATGGCACGTATGAATTGTTGGCAACCATGCCCACACGCACCATTGATATTGTGTTGGGTAAATATTTAAGTTTGTTGGGGCACATTACATTTTTACTGGCTTTAACATTGTTATACCCCTTAACACTGATGTTGCTTGGCAATGTAGATATGGGTGTAGTGATGGCATCCTATCTTGCAGCATGGCTGCTGGCGGCTTCTTTTTCTGCGATTTGCCTTTATGCCTCTTCGGTGACAAGCCATGCCATGATTGCGTATATCGTCGGGCTGATTTTGTTGTTGGTGATATTTTTAATCAGCCAACTCTCTCCGACACTCACCCCATACCTTCAAGATGTGGTAGCCATGATTGGCCCCATGAATCATTACCATCAAATGTTGCGTGGCATGGTAAGTTTATCTGATTTTATGTTGTTTGTATGTCTGACGGTGTGTTTTTTGGCGTTGAGTTGGTTTGAGCTTGAACGCCGTAGGTGGAGATAAGCCATGAATGATTTACGCGCAACTATCCGCCGCAAAAGCTGGTTCACTTTATTGTTTGTACTTGTTGTAAGTGTGTTGCTTTTTGCTTTGGCACAAGGCTCACGGATACACAGTGATTGGAGTGATCATCAAACTTCAAGTTTATCCAGTGCAACGTTACAGGTGCTTTCATCATTGGATGAGCCTATTCAAATCAAAGCTTATTTCACAGCTGGGTTACCGCAACCTTATGGCCAACTACAGCAATTTATTGAAGATAAGTTGATGAGTTATCGAGATGCAGGGCATGGCAATTTTGGCTTTGAAATGATTAACCCTGAAGATGATCCTAACATTGAAGCATCTTTAACAGCGCTCAAAATCCCTAAAGTGCAGGTGCAGGTGATTGAGGATGATAGGGCTCAAGTGCGTCAAGGGTATTTGGCGATTGTGATTGAATACTTGGACAAACAAGAAATCATTCCTGTGGTGCAAACCGATGCAGGGTTTGAATATTTATTAACACGAAAAATAAAAAAACTGACAGGAAAAGGTAAACAGCGTTTAGCCGTAGCTACGGGGTTTGGCGCTAAAGGCTTGTCAGACTTACAAACACTGCAACAACTTTTGCGTGATGATTATGATTTTGTGGAAGTGGATTTGGCCAAACAGGCAGTGCCAGAGGGTGTTAAAACACTGATTGTAGATGGCGTGGATGAAAAACCTTCGCTGGCTTTTCGTTATCATTTGGATCAATTTCGTATGCTTGGTGGCGGTGTGTTGGTGCTTGCAGCAAATGCCGAGCCTGATTTGCAACAGGGTTTTGCCGTATTACCGGTTGATTCCTATGCCAATGATTGGGTGTTGCATGATCTGAATGTATCGGTTGAGCCAGGATTGGTGATGGATCAGCAGGCCAGTCGTATTACGGTGAATCAACAGCAGGGTGGTTTCGCTTTCCGCTCGGTGGTTGATTTTCCTTTTATTGTGAATGTGGTGGATATCAATCAAGACCAAATCATCACCAAAGGTTTGGAGAGTGTTAGCATGCCTTTTGCCGCACCTTTATTGTGGGCGGATAAAGGAGAGGGTAAAACAACGCTGTTGAAATCTTCGGATTGGAGCGCAGTACAATTTGGCCCACCTTTTGATGTCGATCCATTGGTGAATATGCGCGAGCGCTTTCAAGGCTTGATGCTCTCACCAGAGGCTTTGATGTTGGCACAGCGTGGCGAAATGAAATCTGCATTTGCACAAGCGCCTGATGAAATGGCATCGGCTAATCAAGGCAAACATTTGTCAGACACGACAAAAGGTAGGCTTATTGTTTCAGGTTCTAGTGCTTTGCTGGATAATGAATTTATTGAAGGTTCAAATACTGTTTTGATTCTTAATATGTTGGATTGGCTTAGTCATGATGAAGCCTTGATTGAGCTTAGGTCACGTGGCGCTACCCAGCGGCCTTTAGAGCCACTTGAAAAACAAGGGCGCACGTTTTTTAAAGTGGTGTGGATATTTGGGTTGCCATTGCTGTTGCTTATGCTGGGTGGCTGGCGTTGGTTGGCACTTCGTCAGCGCAGATCACGTATCACATGAAATATGTTTTTGCTGTTGTTTTTGTAGTGATTTTAACAGTGGTTGTGATTGCGCAATATGCACCACAAAACACAGCGCAACAGCTACCATCATTACCAACCTTTAAGCTTGAAGCCGTCAAAAGTTTTACCATTAAAGTAGATGGTAAATTAAGCTTGCAGGGCAAACGTGATGGTGAAAAGTGGTTGCTGTTATCAGATTCAAATACGGTTTTACAAAAGCCTGTGGTGGAGCAGTTGTTGTATGATTTGCAGCACATGCAAGTCAAACGTGTGGCCAGTAAAAACCCAAATCAACAATCACGTTTTGCAGTGGCTGAAAGTGAAGTATTGCTCAAAGATGGGCAAGGCGAGATATTGCTGGATGTGTTTGTGGGTAAACCTGCTACAGATTTGATGAGTACCTATATCCGTTTGGCAAATCACGATGATGTGCTTACAGTGGACAAAATTTTAACTTGGCAAGTCAAACGCACCCCCGATGCTTGGGTGCAAAAGGAAGAAACCGCTGAAAAACAATAACGATTTAAATCTTATTTTATTTGATTGTGATGGCACTTTAACCGATTCGCATGGTGCCATCGCTGAAGCCATGCAAAAGGCATTTGTTGATCATGGTTTTACTGAGCCTGCGTATCAGGATGTGCTGGCCATTATTGGGTTATCATTGACCGATGCCGTGGCTCAGCTTGCGCCTTTGGCTATGAAGGATGAGGACAAGGCAAATATTTGTGTTGCATATGGCACAAACTACCGCGCTTCAGAAAGCAGTATTAGGCTGTATCCACGAGTGATTGAAACCTTAACAGAGCTTCAGCAACGTGGTTATGCCATGGGTGTGGTGACAGGGAAATCCAGCCGCGGTTTGCTGAGGGTGATGGATGATTTTGATTTGCATCGTTTTTTTCCTGTGTGGCGCACGGCAGATTTGTGCCATTCCAAACCCCATCCTGAGATGGTTTTACAATGCATGGAGGAGATGGGCGCCAGGGCTGAATTAACCACAGTGATTGGTGATTCGCGCTTTGATATTCAAATGGCTAAGGCAGCTGGATTACGCGCATATGGTGTGTCTTTTGGTGTTGAGCCTGCACATGTTCTTCGTGCTGAAGGTGCAGCGGATGTGATGGGTAACTTTGAGGATGTATTAAACTTTTACCCGCCTCAGCTTTAAAAACATCATGTTACTTTTTTTCGTCAGACAAGGCATAGTTAAGCGATGATATTGTTTATTGGTGTTGCTATGTTGATTTGCGGTGTGCTTTATGGCTACATCGCAAGGCGTTTGTTACAAGGTTTAAGCACACGGAAAAAGTATAGCCGCAAATTGATCGTTGCTTATCTTTTCGTGTGTTGGATGACATCATTGCTGCCTATTATTTTTCATGGCATGGGCATCAGTGGCAGTTGGGTGGACCTATTGACTTGGTTTGTTTATCTCAATCTTGGTTTCTTTTCTTTATTGTTTGTTTTTTATGTAGCTTTTGATGTGCTGCAATTGGCAAGGGCTTTTTACAGACAATGGCTTTCGCCGATGTTGCGAGCAAAAATACCTGAGCAACCCAATCACGAACGCAGGGCAATGATGTCCAATGTTTTAAGCGTGGGTATGCTTGGTGCTACGGGTTCACTTACAGGCATTGGCATCCATCAAGCTGTGGCAGGGGCAGTGGTTAGGGAAGTGAATGTGCCCCTAGGCAATGTACCTTTACCACTACAAAAATTACGCATTGTACAATTCACCGATTTGCATATTGGCCCCATGATTAAACGTGATTATGTGGCAACCATTGTCGCCGAAATCAATGCCCTTAAACCTGATGTTATTGTGATGACGGGTGATTTGGTGGATGGCTCTGTCAATCGCTTGCAACACGACGTTGCCCCACTTGCAGAGCTTGAGGCACGTTATGGTAAATACTTTATCACGGGCAACCATGAATATTATTCAGGGGCAGAAGCTTGGATTGCGCACATGCAGTATTTGGGTTTTCAAACGCTCATTAATGAGCATACTTTAATTAGCCACGAAGGCGCTGATTTACTCTTGGCAGGTGTGACAGACTATAGGGCACATCAATACCTGCCCGAGCATGCTTCAAGCCCAGCCAAGGCTATACAAGGTGCGCCAGCGGCAGCTGTGAAGATACTCTTAGCCCATCAGCCTAAAAGTATTGAGGAAGCAACAAAAGCTGGTTTTGATTTGCAGATTTCAGGGCATACCCATGGTGGTCAATATTACCCGTGGAATTTCATTGCCAAAATGGTGAACCCTTATATTCAAGGTTTGCATAAACATAAAAATAAGACTTGGATTTACGTTAGCCCGGGCACTGGTTATTGGGGGCCACCGATTCGGCTTGGCACCGAGCCTGAGATTACATTGTTTCGTTTAAGTTAGACGTTTGTTTCTAAGTAAAACACGCGAAGGATTTAATCGCGGGTGCGTTCTTTGATTCGCCAAATGAAGAATAGTAATATCAAGGCAATAGCAACCAGCATCAATTGTAAACCAAACCTTTCATACAAAATGGTTATAGATATGGAGAAACCAAACACAATCAGTAAAGTGACTTTGTATTTGGTTTGTCGCGAAATTGTTTTTTCTGCTTCCCATTGTCTTAACCCTGGGCCAACCCAGCGATTGTGCAGCAGCATTTGATGAAATCGGGGTGAGTTTTTGGAAAAGATTGCCAAAGCAAGAATCAAAAAAGGTGTGCCAGGGATAAGCGGCAACAAAATGCCAATGATACCAAGCAAAACAAAAAACCAACCTAAAGCTATAAGTAAATGCTGTTGTACAATTTTTCTCATGGCTGCTGTTTATTCAAATGAACAGCTAACCAAATGGTTTGTTGATTTGGGGCTGTCCAAGAAACCTTATGTTTGAGGTGTGCAGGGATAAGCAGATGACTTCCTACAATGAGTTGTGTTTCCTGCCCATCTTCGAATGTTAAAGTTGCAGCACCTTGCATCAGCATCACCCATTCGTCTTGTTCTTGGTCGTACCAACCCGAGGCAGGGGATGTATGACCTTGAGAGATGACACGTTCGATTTTAATATTGCCCTTTGCAAGTAGCATATCAAAAACTTCTGCATCTGGGCTATTGGGTAAGCCTTCAAAAATATTATCAATTTTCATGGGCATACGTTTATTTACCTTGCATCCAATCGAGAAAGTCAGCGGAAGTATCAAGCATCATGCCACCAGCAGAGACAATCGAATCATTAACGGCGGAGGTGAAGGTTCTTATTTCACTATCCTCACAGCGACCTTGTTTTTCAACCCAATGCACTGCATTGCCCAATACTGAAATCGAACCAGAGACAATGAAAGAGGTCACGGGTATAGCGACCAAGAGAACAAGCACTGCTTTGGAGGAGTCGCTGTTTTGATTAACATCGGCACTTGATTGGAGATACGAGCTGGACAGGTCGCCAGAAAAATTCATAGCTAAAGCTTTGGTGACCAAATGGCAGGATTCATCTTCAGGTTGGTTGACTGCTTTGACTGTAAAGCAGCCTGATAATATACCAAACAAACCCAACCATAATATCAGCTTTAATATTGTCATAAGTTAAGCGCCCCTTAAGCCACTATAGCGAAAGGTAAGTTGATTAACGAGGATTGGATAAATCATTGGCTTTGGCCATACAAGCTGCAGCTTCATGAAAACCACTGGTTTTAAGCTTGGTGATAACTGCGATGATGTCGTCATTGTCCTTATTTTGACTCCATTTGAATTTTGCTTCGATGCTTTTGATTTCAAATTCAAAAAGCCGAATAAATTTAAGCATGTTTTTGTAGTGCTTCTCATCGGGAAGCTGCCAACCCATTTCACCTTCATGGCGAGCTACAATGTCTTGAAAAAGTTGCCAAATTCTTGTTTCATCTTCAATGAACTTGATGTTGCCATAACAATGCACAGCGCTGTAGTTCCAAGTCGGCACATTAAAATCTGAAACATACATATTTGGTGAAATATAAGCATGGGGGCCAGAGAATATGATACAGACTTCTTCATCAGGGCTGATGTTGGCTTGAGGATTATTCCGTGCAAAATGACCGTAGTATTTACCATCTTGTAAGCAGTCGATAGGCAAGTGTGTTGCCACGATTTTATGAGCTATGGTGGAAGTAAGTGTAGCAAAGGGATTATTTTTGATGAAGGTTTGTATGTTTGTACTATCATCAACATCAAAGGCTTGAGGTATATGCATATAATAATATTAACTCAGCTTTTTCATGGTAAACGCACTGCAACATATACACCTTGATGGCTGCCACAAGATTCATCATGACAAAAAACTTCCGAATCTACTGCGATTCGTGCGCGGCCATGTTTACTGAGCGTTTTGATGAAACGCTCATAATCTTGGGTTGGAGGTAGTTGAGATACGGCTTCAAAATCATCGGTTACAGGGTTTGAGAAATCAAAGTTGGAGCTTTGAATCACCAACCGCGTATGTAAACCAAGCTCTTTCATTTTGATAAACAATAATGCCCAGCCTGAAAGAATCGCTACGGCAGAAAGGCTTCCACCAAAGGCAGAGTTGCGGTGGTTGATGTTTTTATCCAAGGGTGCAGATATGGATATCGAAGCACCATCATAATTTTTGATGCCTGCCCCAAGGCCAGTTGTGATGGGGATGTGTTCGTGCACATAAGTTAAAATTTCGTTGATATCTATTTTCATTTCACCTTCTCTTTCATCTTGAGCTGGGCTTGTTGTGTTATGATGTTTGTTTGCAGTATAAATTAGCCTGCCATCTGCATCAATTCGGAGACTTCGAGTGAGCCACCAATTTCAAGAAATGGGCAGGTTTTCGCCATGGCCAATGCTGCATCCATGGAATCAGCTTTAATGATGGTGTAACCCGACATATTTGTTGTGCTTTCTTGCAAAACAGTGCCGTCAGGGTTTACCGTGTTTGTATGCTT
>JAJFLD010000012.1 GCA_021772875.1 Ghiorsea sp.
CTTACTATGCGTACATTCCACGTGGGTGGTACAGCATCACGTTCAACAGAACAAGCAAGTGTTGAGTCTAAATTCAACGGTACTGCGCAACTCGAAAATGAAATCGTGGTGACTGATACGCAAGGTTCGGAGATTGTAATCAATCGCCATACTGAATTATTGGTGAAAGATAACAGTGGTAAAGAAGTAGAGCGTCATCGCATTCCTTATGGTGCGCGTTTGGTTGTCAAATCAGGCGAAAAAGTCACCAAGGGCAAAGTACTTGTGGAATGGGATCCTTATACCATGCCATTGATTGCTGAAGTGGATGGTAAAGTTTCTTATGTTGATATTGAAGAAGGTAGAAGTATCCGTGAAGAAGTCGATGAAGTAACAGGTTTATCTAGCCGTGTTGTGATTCAAGCTGGCGATGCTGGTTCGGCAGTCTTACGTCCACAAATGCAATTGGTTGACCCTAAGAGTGCTGATGATGAACCTATCATTATTGCCCGTACCAATGTTCCTGCCCGTTATTTCTTATCACCTGGCGCGATTATGAATCGTGAGAATGGTGAAGAAGTTCGTGCTGGTGATGTATTGGCACGTATTCCGCGTGAAACTTCAAAAACCAAGGATATTACAGGTGGTTTGCCACGTGTTGTTGAGTTGTTTGAAGCACGTAAACCAAAAAGCTTGGCATTTATCGCGGCAGCTGATGGTACGATTGTGTTTGGTAAAGATATTCGTGGTAAACGTCGTATTTACGTTGAACCTGATGGTGATGGCGAAGCGATTGAATATCAAATTCCAAAAGGTTCACATATCAATGTACAAGAGGGTGACCGTGTACGTCGTGGTGAGCGTTTGATGGAAGGTTCACCAGCGCCACACGATATTTTGAAAGTGTTGGGCATTGAAGCATTATCAACTTACCTTACAGATGAAGTACAAGAAGTTTACCGTTTGCAAGGCGTGAAAATCAATGATAAACATATTGAAGTCATCGTGCGTCAGATGATTCGCCGTGTACAAATTGTTGACCCAGGTGCATCTACTTATGTTGCAGGCGAACAAGTTGAGCGTAAGCAAGTGCTTCGCAAAAACCGTGAGCTTGAAGCCCAAGATAAATCACCAGCACGCTTTGAACCTGTCTTGCTTGGTATTACCAAAGCATCTTTGAATACCGAGTCTTTCATTTCTGCGGCATCGTTCCAAGAAACGACACGTGTGATTACTGAAGCGGCTTTGGCTGGCAAAGTGGATTGGTTAAGAGGGTTGAAAGAAAATGTGATTCTTGGTCGTTTGCTGCCAGCAGGCACAGGCATGGCCGTTCGCAATGCGCCTACAATGGGCAAAAAAGCGAGAGAGCTGCTTGAAGCTGAAGCTGAAGCTAAAGAAGCCGCAGATATTGCGGCGGCCGAAGCTGCCGAAGCGGAAGTTACCGTGGAAGCGGAAACACAAGAAGAAGCTTAAAATATGAAAAGGGCACCTTAGGGTGCCTTTTTTGATTATTCATTGATATAGTAGTGCGTATAGTTGCGAGAGGTGAATGATGTTACAAAAGATTTTTGGCATATTTTCTAGAGATATCTCAATTGACTTGGGCACAGCCAATACACTTGTCTATGTGCGAGGTGAAGGCATAGTCCTTAATGAGCCATCAGTTGTGGCGGTTTATGAGGGTGGCGGGCCTAAAAATCGCCGTGTATTGGCCGTAGGCACAGATGCCAAACGTATGCTTGGGCGTACGCCAGATTCTATTCGCGCGATTCGGCCACTCAAAGATGGTGTGATTGCTGATTTTGTTGTGACCGAAGAAATGCTTAAACAATTTATTCGCAAAGTTCATAAACGTGCATGGGGCATTGCGCCACGTATTGTTATTTGTGTGCCTTATGGCTCCACACCCGTAGAAAGGCGTGCGATTCGTGAATCCGCATTATCTGCTGGCGCACGACAAGTATTTTTAATTGAAGAGCCAATGGCTGCAGCTATTGGCGCTGGTTTGCCTGTTACAGAAGCAAATGGTTCTATGGTTGTTGATATTGGTGGTGGCACATCTGAAATTGCTGTTATCAGTTATGGTGGCATTGTTTACTCACGTTCAGTGCGTGTGGGTGGTGATAAGTTTGATGATGCAATTATCAACCACTTACGCCGCAAATACAGCTTGTTGGTTGGCGCACCTACGGCCGAAAAAATTAAAATGACGCTTGGTAGTGCTTGTGCCCAAGAAACACGTAGAGTGATGGATGTTAAAGGGCGTGACCTTATCAATGGTGTGCCCAAGAACTTATCCCTTGATGATTCAGATATTCTTGAAGCTTTGATTGAACCTGTGAATGCCATTGTTGAAGGTGTAAAGGTTTGTTTGGAGCAAACACCACCTGAGCTTTCTGCAGACATTGTAGACAAAGGCATTGTCTTAACTGGCGGTGGGGCACTACTGACTGGTTTGGATACATTATTGCGTGATGAAACAGGGTTGCCTGTTACTGTTGCAGATAATCCATTGCATTGCGTTGTTTTAGGCAGTGGTCGTGTGCTTGAAGAATTAGACAAAATGCGTGGCGTTTTGTTTGAAGAATGAAACCTGGGCGGAAATCACGCTTTAAGAATGCCTATGTATGGTGGGTAGTTCTTTTTATTTTTGTTATAGGCGTATCTTTTAAGTTACCCGTTGGGCAGCATTTAAACATAGCCCTCGCACCTTTTATCAAGGTCATGCAAACACCTGCTCGCTGGTACCAAGATTTTTCACTTTGGTTTGAATCTGCCGAAGCGTTGCAAGCAGACTATCGAACGCTCAAACTAAAAACAGAGCAACAAGATGCCTTATCCCAAGAACTACAGGTATTACAGACGGAGAACACCCAACTTCGGCAATTGCTGCATATTACCCAAACCGAAGGTTATGTTTGGCGTGTGGCCAAAGTGATAAGCCGTGGGCAAGAAAAAAACAGTCAGCATTTGATGCTGCAAATAGAATCGGCACAAGAAGATGATGTGATTGTTTCGCATGAAGGGCTTGTTGGTTTGGTGGATAAAGCAGATAAAACATACGCAGTTGTGCGTACTATTTTGGATGCATCTTTAGCAGTGCCAGTGACCATGTTTGGAAGCAACTTAGCAGGTTTGGTTCGCGGTGATGGTCAGCATTTGCTTGTCGATTTTATCCCTTTGAATAAAGTACCCAAAGTTGGGGACATTTTGATTACCAGCGGTGCTGGCGGTATTTTTCCCGCGGGTTTACCTGTAGCAAAAGTTGAAAAAGTGCGTGCTATTGAAGGTGGTATTTTTGCCGAAGTTTTTGCTAGCCCTGTTGCCTTCTGGCAGCGCGAAGCTTGGTTGGCGGTTGCCAACAGGCCTGATGCTAAATAAGAGATGTTGAATTGATGCTTGCCTTGTTGGCCGCCTTAGGACTTTTGCTCAATCTGAGTTTCACAACAGGTTTGGTGCAGCCAGATTGGAGCTTGGCCATTCTTTTAGGTGTTTTACTCAGCGATCGAAAAACTTGGGTTTGGGTTTTACCTTGTGTGGTATTGCACGATTTGGTTCTTTATTGGTCTGCATGGGTGACCTTACCTTTCATTTTATTTGTTGCAGTGTTGTTAACATATGCTGATGTAAGTTTGGCCCCTGGCCAACAACAGCGCTGGTTCGGCTTGGTTTTTGGTTGTTTTCCTTTGTTGATGGCCGGTATGAGTATGATCGCGTGGCTGCTCACGATGATGCTTGCAACGTGGGTATGGTTTTTGCTCTCAAGGCGAAGGGAAAAGGTTTATGTGGAACCAGCTTGAAATACGGCAACGTTATAACCAACGAATTTATATTTTT
>JAJFLD010000111.1 GCA_021772875.1 Ghiorsea sp.
AGTTGAACCGAAAGTTGAACCGAAAGTTGAACCGAAAGTTGAACCGAAAGTTGAACCGAAAGTTGAACCGAAAGTTGAACCGAAAGTTGAACCGAAAGTTGAACCGAAAGTAGAAGAGAAAGTAGAAGAGAAAGTAGAAGAGAAAGTAGAAGAGAAAGCAAAAGAGAAAGCAAAAGAGAAAGTAGAAGAGACAGTAGAAGAGACAGTAGAAGAGACAGTAGAAGAGACAGTAGAAGAGACAGTAGAAGAGACAGTAGAAGAGACAGTAGAAATAGCAGAACAGCCCGATGCACATGTGGAAATAAGGCCACAAGAGAGTGGGCAAGCTGAAATTTCAACAACGCCAGCGCATACGACTGACGAAACAAGCACAGCAATTGCTGCGGAACAGACAATAGAAGGAGAAATTATGAGTGAGTCGATATGGCCTAAGCAGGCTGATAAACGCTTGATTCGTGTTTTAGGTAAACAGATTGAAGGTTCTGTGGAGCTTCTTGCCAGCAGCAGTGAAGAAGGCCTTGTCAAACTTATGGAAATCTTGGACATGGGTGTTTCTCCAGAAGTCGAAGGCAAGCTGATGGAAGCATTAACTGACTTACAAAACATTGATCGTGTAAGCCAACGTTTGAACAATGTGAAAACCTGCTTAACCGAATGGGCTGAGGCGCAACCAGATGCTTCAGGCCAAGCTTTGTGGGAAGAGGAAGTTTCAAAACGTTATGTGATGGAAGAAGAACGTATTGTCTTAAGAGGTGAATTATGAGTGGTCCACGTATTTTAATTGTTGAAGATTCAACCATGGTCAGGATTACTGTGAAAAGAACTTTGTTATCCGTGGATTTTGCGGTTGAAGAGGCCAAAGACGGGCAAGAAGGCTTGGATAAGGCGTTACAGTCTGAACAGCCCTTTGATTTGATTCTCACGGATTTGAATATGCCAAATATGGATGGGCTTACCATGATTCAAAAGCTTAGAGAAACAGAAGCTTATGCAGATACACCCATTGTTATGCTGACTACAGAATCAGGTGAAGATAAAAAATCAATGGGTCATAACTCAGGTATTTCGGCATGGCTTGTAAAACCCTTTCAGCCCGACTCGTTGATTGAAACAGTTGGCGGCATGCTTTTTTAAAAGGGTATAAAAAAACAAAATGATGACACAGATGCAGGAGAAAAATCATGGATGAAGAACTACTTGGCGAATTTTTAACCGAAAGTAATGAAAACCTTGATTCTATTGAGCAACAACTCATGAATCTAGAAACAAACCCAGATGACGCTGAGCTTTTGGACTCTATTTTCCGTGCTATTCATACCGTGAAAGGCAGCTGTGGATTTCTTAATCTTACCAATCTTGAAAGAGTAGCTCATGCTGGTGAGAACCTTTTAAGTCGTATTCGTTCGCTAAAATTTTTGGTGAATGAAGATATTGTGTCGCTACTTTTAGAGTGTGCAGATGCTATTAAACAATTGCTTGAAGGGCTTGCCGATACGGGTCAAGAACCCAATCTGGATCATAGTGATTTGATTGGGCGTTTACAGGTATGTGAACGGTTTGTGATGGGTGAGGATGTGGCTCAAGGTGAAGCACCAGAAAAATCTGGGGAAGCTGAGCTTGTAGAACCACTTGCTTGGTTGGTTGGTTTTGAAGATGCGGTGATTCATGCACTGATTCAAGCGGAAATGTTAACTGCCGCAGATATTATTTCAGCAGGTTTTGCTAAGCTCAAAGGCATTGAGCCACTGACATCTGCAGACGCATTGAAAATCTTAGGTGTTGCCAAAGGGCATGTTGATAAACCCAGCGTTGAAACAGATAAAACAGAGCAAGCAGCCCAGCAGGGGCAAGTTTCTGTTGAAGAAGAACCAACTCCAGCATCGGCAAAAGCAGATAAAAACGAACAGGTCGCAGAAGTTAAAGCTGAAGTTGCCAAACCTTCTTCCCCACCGCCAGCGGCCAAAAAAGCAGTGGCAGGTAATGATTCGCCTGCTGCCCAACAAGCCAAACGACCTGCTGCAAGCAATGCCAGTGTTCGTGTGGATGTTGGTTTATTGGATGAGTTGATGAATCAAGTTGGAGAGCTGGTGCTCACACGCAACAGTTTGATGCAAATGATCAGTGCTTCAGGTTCTATGGAATTTATGCGTGTTGGACGCGATGTTGACCAAATCACAGAGCAGTTGCAAGAGCAGTTGTTGCGAACGCGTATGCAACCTATTCAAACCATTTGGAGTAGTGTGCCACGTATTGTTCGTGATATTGGTAAACAGCTGGATAAGAAAATCAAAGTGATCATGGAAGGTGAAGATACTGAGCTTGATCGCACCATTTTAAATGCACTTAAAGATCCTCTCACACATATTATTCGCAACAGTTGTGACCATGGTATAGAGCCACACCACATTCGGGTACAACAGAAAAAACCAGTTGAAGGCACCTTACATCTTTCGGCCATACAAGAGTCTGGTTTTATTTTAATTACAATCAGTGATGATGGTGGCGGTATTGATGCTGACATCATTAAAGAGAAGGCCTTGAAAATGGGCTCATTAACTGAGGAACAAGCAGCAGTTATTTCTCCCAAAGCAGCTTTGCAGCTTATCTTTAATGCAGGTTTATCAACAGCTGAGAAAGTGACAAACTTTTCTGGGCGTGGTGTGGGCATGGATGTTGTGCGCACTGAAATTGAACGCGTAGGTGGTAGCGTTGATATTGATAGCACTTTAGGTCGAGGCACATCGCTTAAAATTCGTATTCCTCTCACCCTTGCAATTATTTCGGCTATGGTGGTTGGTTGTAAAAACCAACGTTTTGCGATTCCACAAATGAGTGTGCGTGAGTTGCTTAGTGCGCCAGATAGTTCTGAAGAATGGCGTTTGATAGCAGGCCAACCGTTTTACCGTTTACGTGGCAAACTCTTACCTATCTTAAGGCTTAAAGAGGCTCTTCTTTTCGCCGAAGATGAAAAACCATCGGGTTCCATTGTGGTTGCCGATATTGGAGACCGTACCTTTGGTATCCTTGTGGATCAAATTTTTGGCGCAGAAGAAATTGTGGTAAAACCTTTAGGGGTTCATTTCCAACATCTTAATTTTTATGGTGGCAGCACTATTTTGGGCGACGGTGTTGTGATTCCAATCTTTGATTGTAATGGACTTGCTTCGATGGTTAAACTCTCTACTGAAGCAGAAGTTGCCAAAGACTACAACCAAGGCAATGAAGAAGGTGATCTTGGAGAGCAACAACATGCGCTCATCTTTATGCAAGGTGAGCAGCGTTTTGTGATTCCTATGACTTTGGTTGAGCGTTTAGAGTGTTTGGAAGCCACACGCATTGAAAAAACAGCTTCAGGTGAAGTATTGCAATACCGTGGCGAAGTGATTCGTGTGCTTCGCTGGGGTGATTTGTTGGGTATAGGCTCTGGTATAGATGATCCTACGGCACAAATGTATTGCCTTATTTTATCTGATGGTGGCAAACGGATGTGTTTGCAGGTGGATCAAGTTATTGATATTGTGGAAGTATCTTTTGATATTAAACGCCCATCTGACAACCCACTGTTTTTAGGTACCACCGTCATACAAGATATTGCGACTGAAGTGGTTGATGTGTTTGAAGTGGTTCAGCAGGCAGATCCGAATTGGTTTGCACAACCCAATGACATGAAAAAAAGAAAGATACTCTTTGTCGAAGATGCGCAGTTTTTTCGCCACTTGGTAATTCCTGTTTTAGAGTCTATGAATTTTTCAATCAAAACCGCATCTGATGGTGTTAAGGCTTGTGAGATACTGAATAGTTATCAACCGGATCTCATTTTAACCGACATTGAAATGCCCAATATGAATGGTTACCAGCTGGCACAATGGATCTCAGAGCAGCCTAATCTGCAAGGCATTCCAGTGGTTGCGCTGACGGCTCAAAATGAGATTGATGATGAAAGTTTGTTTTCTGATGTGATTTCAAAACTAGACAGCCAAGAACTTGCCGAACACTTAACAAAAATTTTACAACGCTTTGATATCATTAGTGAACAAGAAATCGGTGGCACAAACCACGCAATAACGTTTGGGTAAGAGGTTAATATGGCACAAGAACTAGCACCAATAGCTGTTAAAGAAAATGCATCAGTAGAATTGTTAACTTGTCGAATTGGTGACCAGTGGGTTGGCTTTCGTGTACAACAGGTGCGTGAAGTTGTGAACCGGCAAAGACGAACACAGATGCCTATGGCACCTGAAGCCGTAGCAGGGCTGATTAATTTAAGAGGCAAGGTTATTACCGAGCTTGAAGTTCGCCGCGTGGTCGGGCTGCCTGATCGCGATGAGGATGCACCCTTTCATGTGGCCATTGTTGAAACACTTAGCGGCGAAGATTTCGGATTGATTGTTGATGATATTGGTGAAGTGATTGTGTTGAATGAAGATTTGTTTGAGTCCACACCACGTTCTTTAGATGATGTGTGGCGGCAAGTCAGTGATGGTGTATTAAAACAAGAAAATCGTGTGTTGTTGTTGATGAATGTGGACAGGTTTATTGGTTTAACGATTCCCAATGCCGCAGCACCCAATACCAAAGAGATTACCTTGCATTAGTGGCCCAATGATGATGGCTAGTGATATTTTAAGGGACAGGGTTTAGTGCGCAATATTAAAATACTATAAGGACTGCAAATGAAAGTTTTAATTGTTGATGATTCAGTTGTATTTCGAACATTTATGCGCACTTGTTTAGCGGGCATGCCTGAGCTTGAAATTGTTGGGGCAGTCTCTGATGGCCAAAAAGCATTGGAGAGCATGGCGACCTTAAAACCTGATTTGATTACGCTTGATATGGAAATGCCAAAATTGGGTGGGTTAGAGCTTCTTGAACGTTTGCGCAGCGACTACCCACAAGTAAAAGTGATTATCGTTTCCTGTAGCACAGAAACAGATGCGATTCGCACAGTAAAAGCACTAGAGCTGGGTGCTTTTGATTTTATACTTAAACCCAAGGCAGACGAAAATGACCCACAGAAATATTTACAAGAGCTACTCTTTCCCAGAATTAAGAAAGCACGCAGCTTACAAGCCATGGTAGGTGCTAAACCTATACAAAGTTCAGCAAGCAGGGAAAAAGGCAAGTTATCTTCAACACCTGATCGAGCCACAGCTAGGGTGAAATTTGCAAGAAAGTATAGACCAGATTTGATTGCAATTGGTTCGAGTACGGGAGGGCCAGCTGCCTTACATACTGTGCTTGAAGGTTTACCAGCTTCTTTTCCTGTGCCTATTACGATTACACAACATATGCCCAAGCTGTTTATCAAGTCTTTGGCTGAGCGGCTTGATCAGTGTTCAAAATTATCATGTGTGGTGGCAGAGCAAGGTGAAGTTTTAAAGGCAGGACATGTGTATTTGGCACCAGGTGATACACATATGAAAATAAAATCTCAAGGCGTACATTTGATTGTTCATCTTGAGGAAGGGCCAAGGGTGAATCATTCTATACCATCTGTTGATGTTACTTATGATTCCTTGGTAGAGCTCTCTCCTAGAGTTAAAACACTGGCACTTATACTTACAGGGCTCGGCAATGACGGGGCAAAAGGTGCCAAAAGATTAGCTGAGAAAAAGAATCATATTATGATTCAAGATGAGAAGAGTAGTGTGGTTTGGGGCATGCCAGGCGAAGCTTTTCGCTTAGGCGCTGTGGATGAAACACTACCACTCACAGAAATTGCAGATGCACTTGTTTTTCATGTTCGATGATGCATTACTCACGAGGATTACTTAATGAAAGAGCATAAATTTACGTGGTTTAGAGAATTTTTAGAACGCAGAAGTGGCATTATTATTAATGTGGACAAAGCATACCTTGTTAAGTCACGGCTCAAGCCGTTGTTGGCAAAACATAATTTTCCCGATTTGAATGCGCTTATTCTAAACCTTAAAAATCGAGAGAATTCACCCTTATCCAGTGAAGTTATTGATTTGATGACAACCAATGAGACATTGTTTTTTCGTGACCAGTATCCTTTTGAGGCATTGCAAACGTTAATATTCCCAGAAATTACCAAAGGCAAAGGCCCAGCTTCGCCCATTCGTATCTGGTCGGCAGCATCCTCACGGGGGCAAGAGGCTTTTTCGATTGCTATCACAGCTTGTGAATCCATCCCTAATGCCAAGCAACGGGTAAAAATCATCGGCACTGACTTGTCAGCAGAGTCTGTTGCATTTGCCAATAAAAGTGTTTATTCAAAAGTGGAAGTTTTGCGAGGCATGTCAGAGCAAAGATTAAAAAACTTTTTTAGGCCGTTGGCTGCTGATTGGGTGGTAAACGATGATTTAAGACGCATGGCACAATTTAGTGTGGGTAATCTGATTAGCGATAATTTGGTCACACAAATGCGTAATTCTGGGCCATTTGATGTTGTTTTTTTGCGTAATGTTTTGATCTATTTTGGTATAGAAGAGCGTAAACGTGTGATTGATCGTATTGCCAGAACAATGAACCGTGGTGGTTATCTCCTTACAGGTGCAGCGGATATTATCAGGGGCAATCAGTCGACTTGGGAAAAAATTGAGTTTAAAGGGAAGCGCATTTGGAAACTACTTTGAAGTTATGCAGATGGTGTGGTGGTTGTTTCGGGTAAAAGGCTATTGATATAAGCATCCGCATCAAAGGGCATCAAATCTTCCAAGCTTTCACCAACACCAACATAACGTACAGGTAATTGAAACTTAGCACTTAGCTGGAGCAATATGCCACCTTTGCCTGTGCCATCGAGTTTGGTCACAATCAAACCTGTGGTATGAATAATTTCGCGAAATTTTTCGACCTGAACCATGGCGTTTTGTCCTGTGCCACCATCAACAACATGCCATACTTCATGGGGTGCATCTGGCAAAGCTTTACCCATCACCCGATAAACCTTAGCCAACTCGTTCATCAAACTGGTGTCGGTTTGTACACGGCCAGCGGTATCAATAATAATAATGTCATAATTTTTGGCGATGCCGCGGGAGATTGTATCAAAGGCAACAGATGCAGGATCTGCACCTTCAGCTTGTTTAACAATATCAGCACCAGCACGCTCAACCCAAACTTCTAATTGCTCCACAGCCGCAGCACGAAATGTGTCGGCTGCCCCAACCAATACTTTTTTACCTTGTGCGACATACATATGCGCTAATTTGCCAATGGTGGTGGTTTTACCTGTGCCGTTGACACCTGCGATGAGTAAAATAAAAGGTTTGTTTTGGCTGAGTGGGCTGCTGTTGTGTAATGCTGCTTTCATGGATGCACGCAAAGTGGAAATCGGTTGTTTTGACTTTTTGGCCGCTTCGACCCAATCCATGGCCAATTGTGCACCACAATCTGCCATAATGAGACCATCTTCAACATCTTGCCATTGTGCAGCGGTTAATTTTTCTGTGGTCTGGGTGGGGAAGAATGAGGTGAAACGCTCACGGCTTTTGCTTAAACCTTGACTAAGACGGTTGAAAAACGACATATAATACCCTTGGGAAACTTTTAAGAAGCAACTTTCGCATGATTGTGATTCAGGACACATTTTGCAAGCTTCACTGTAAGTTGTAGCTTGTGTGCATGTTTAGCCATTTAGACTTTTCGCTTGCCGTGATTGATTTGGATAACACCTTGTATGAAGCAGGCAATGGTGTTTTTGCGCGTATGGATGCGCAAATGAATGCTTATATCCGTCGCGAGCTGCAACTGAATCAGAAAGAAGCTGATGAGATTCGCGTGAAATACTGGAAAGCATATGGTTCAACACTCAAAGGTTTGATGCAACACCATGGTCATGAAGCTGAGCCATTTTTACGAGAAGCGCACGACATTAATGCCCATGAATTACTTATACCACAGCCTGAATTGCATCAAGTGTTGGAAGCCATGGATGTGCGCAAAGTGATTCATACCAATGGCACCAAAGAACATGCCGAAACCATATTGGCGGCTTTGGGTATTCGTCATTATTTTGCTGAAATTTATGATATTCGGTTTCATGCATACACGCCCAAACCATGTGCGGATACACTTAAAAAATTGTTTGCTGTAGAACAAATTGCAGCACAGCATGTATTGGTGATTGATGATATGGTCAATAATTTAAGCGCTGCCAAACAAGTGGGGGCGCTAACGGCATGGGTACATCCAGATGCAGAAACAACAACCCACGCATGGGATGTTGCTGCTACTTCATTTTTAAACTTATTAAAAACTTGATGATGTGATTGTTTTACGCAGCTTCAAGACCAAATGCTTTATGAAGTGAGCGCACTGCCAATTCCACATATTTTTCTTCCAAAACAACAGTGACTTTGATTTCACTGGTGGTAATCATTTGAATGTTGATATTTTCTTTGGCGAGCACTTCAAACATTTTTTTGGCGACACCTGCATGGGAGCGCATACCCACACCAATAATGGATACCTTTGCCACGGTATCATCGCCGCGCACTTCACGCGCATTCATTTCAAGGCAAAGCGTATTTAACAATTTTAATGTTGCGCTGTAATCGCTGCGGGGAACCGTGAAAGTTAAGTCGGTCAAACCATCTTCAGAGATGTTTTGTACAATCACATCGACATTGATATCCGCGGCAGCCACTGGGCAAAATACGGCAGCGGCAATGCCAGGTTGATCTGGTATGCCTTTGATGGTCACTTTTGCTTCATCGCGGTTGTAGGCAATACCTGAAATTTCTGCACGTTCCATGTTGGAGTCCTCTTTTGTGACACGTGTGCCCTCAATCAAATGAAAGCTTGAGCGCAAATGAATAGGCATATTGTAGCGCATGCCCAATTCTACGCTGCGTGTTTGTAATACTTTTGCCCCTAAAGATGCAAATTCAAGCATCTCTTCATAACTGATGCTGTCCATTTTACGCGCTTTGGGTTCGATGCGTGGGTCGGTGGTATAAATGCCATCGACATCGGTATAAATGTCGCAACAATCTGCTTGCACGGCAATGGCCAGAGCTACAGCAGAAGTATCTGAGCCACCACGACCTAGTGTAGTGACATGTCCCAAAGCATTAACACCTTGGAATCCTGTAACTACAGGCACTTCACCATTTTTTAGGTGTGCGATGAGGTGATCGCTTTCTACACTTTGGATGCGTGCTTTAGCGTGGTTACCTTCGGTTTTGAAACCAGCTTGACCACCGCTAAATGCATAAGCAGGCACGCCAAGTTTGTTTAAGGCAATCGCCAACAAGGATGCCGTGACTTGCTCGCCAGTGGCAAGTAAGGCATCGACTTCTCTTGCAGGTGGATTGTCATTCATACCATGAGCCAAAGCCAGTAAACGATTGGTTTCGCCACTCATCGCCGAGACCACAACGGCCACTTCAGAACCATTGGCCAATTCTTTTTGTACGATTTTGGCGGTCTCTTGAATACGCTCAATAGAGCCTACGGATGTGCCACCAAATTTTTGCACAATGCGCATGATTATTTTCCACCTCTAGGCATGGTTGCAATGCCGATTTTACCCATGCCAAGCTCGCGCACGGTATCAAGGACATAAACAATACGTTTATGTCTTGCCTCAGCATCAGCGCGCAAAATAACGCGCATATTTGGGTCACCTTTACTGATATTGAGGATGCGACGGCGCAAATCACCATCTTTGACCATTTCATCTTGTACAAACAATTGACCATTGGCATCAATGCTGATGGTGACTTGTTCAACTTCTTTGTTGGCAGGCTCTGCTTTGCTTTGCGGTAACTCTAGTTTGATGCTGTTGGTGGCCGTGAAACTTGTTGAGACCATGAAAAAAATCAGCATCAAAAACACCACATCAATCATGGGTGTTAAATCAACGAGCAAATCCCCGCGTTTTTTTTGTTGGCGTAAGTTCATCCACGCTCGCCTTTTAATAAATCAATGAAATACAAAGCATGTTGCTCAATATCAACCACATAATGGTTTACTTTTGCTTCGAAGAATCGGTAGGCGACAAGTGTTGGAATGGCTACAGACATACCCACTGCCGTGGTATTCAGTGCTTTGGAAATACCCGCTGCTAAAACATCGGCTTTACCCACACCCTCAACTGAAATCACTTGGAAAACTTCAATCATACCAATCACCGTACCCAGTAAACCCAGCAAAGGTGCAATCGCCGCCAGCAAAGCCAAAACACCGATGAAACGTTCTAAGTGTGCGACCTCTTGGCGACCGACTTCTTCTAAGATTTCTTTCATGATGCCACGTTTGACGCCGCGATTTTTTAAGGCCACCCATAATATACGACTCATTGCAGTGTTGTTGCTTTTACATAATGCTAAAGCTTCGTCTACATTGTCTTCACGCACAGCATTTTCAACGGCGGCAACTTCTTTCATGGGGATAACAGCAGATGTTCTTAAGCTCCAAAAGCGTTCAAAGATAATGGTTAAAGAGAGTAGGGAAGTTGCAATCAGGATGTACATCACTGTGCCGCCCTGAGAAATAAATTCGTACATGTTACAACCGCCCTTGAGAAAAATTAAGATAGAGAATAAAAAGTAATTAGGCGCAAGTATAGGCAGGCTTCTACGTGCTGCAATCGCGAAGTTAATGAAATATGTAAACAGGACAGTTATGCTTAGCGGCAGCTTAGCTTGTTATGGAGAATAATTTGTATGATTGATCAAGGTTTGTTTGCTATTTTGGTTTGCCCACAATGTAAGGGAAAAGTTCAATACAATGCGAAAAAGACAGGGCTAACCTGCGCAGCTTGTAGCTTGGAATACCCCATTCGGGATGATATTCCTGTGATGCTGATAGATGAGGCAACAAAGATTTCGGAATAGGTTTTTTTATGAAAGATGAGCCGCATCGGCAAGCACCATTATGGGTGCGTTTTCTTTTTGGAAGCCTAGGCCGATTGCCTGCTTCTTGGTTGGCGGCAGCGGGGTACCTGCTTGGTCATGCTTATTATTATTTGGACAAACGTCATCGTGCCATCACGTTGCGCAATTTAGCGCGTATTTTCCCTGAAAAACCCAAAAAAGAACGCCAAGCACTTGCCAAACAAGCTTTTGTTCAAAATGGGCGCACAGTAATGGAAATCCCTTTAGTTTTTGCGCGCAGTAAAGCATATTTACTTGCCCACGTGCAGATAGAAGGTGAAGCTGTATTACAAGCTGCACTGGCCGAAAATAAGGGTGTGTTTTTAATGGCTGCGCATTTTAGCAATTGGGAATTGATGGGATTGCTGCCTTCGATGCTGGGTTATGAAACATCCACCATTTATCGTGCTTTAAATCAAAAAGGCTTTGATGCTTATACCTTTGCTTCTCGCACGCGTTTTGGCACACATATGTTTTCGCGCAAACAAGGTTTGCGGTGGTTACTCAACGCTTTAAAACAAAATCACTGTGTTATCGTCGCTTTGGATCAACATATGGGTGCAGGCGCTGGTATTCGAGTGCCTTTTTTAGGCCATGTGGCCAGCACCACTCAGCTTCCAGCGCCATTTGTTCATCGCAACCAAACACCAATGGTGGGCATGGCTTTGGAGCGAATCAATGATTCATTCCAATTTAAGTTACGCTTTTGGCGCATTCAGACACCTCCAACCACAGGTGATAAAACAGATGATGAAGTGGCAGTGATGACAGCTGCCTGCAAAAGCTTTGATGATGTGATTAAAGCACATCCAGAGCAGTGGTTATGGATGCATAGGCGTTGGCGCGCAGTGGAGACGGACGAACAGATGAAAAATATTGTTCATGGTGCGCCTTAGTTTTGTGCTTTATATTGTTTACATCCAGCGCATACGTTTGAAAAGCCATATTTGACCACCTGCAATACTTGCCAATAAAACACAAAATATGGTGAATGCCCAAGGGTTTTCTGTACCCGGAATGCCGCCGACATTGATGCCTAATAAACCAGTGAGAAGGCCTAAAGGAAGAAAAATACCTGCAACTATGGATAGGACATACATGGTTTTGTTCATTTGCTCTGAGAGCCGACTATTGAGTTCTTCTTGGGTTATGGTGGCTCTGTCGCGAATGGCATCAAGGTCTTCAACATAACGTGTTGTGCGATCGGCAACCTCTCTAAGACGCATGCGATCCAGCTCGCTAAGCCATGCAACTTTTTCATTGTATAAACGTGCCATGACATCGCGCTGTGGTGCGAGATAACGCCGCATGCCAATGGCAATCCTGCGTATATTGGCGATTTTTTGACGCAGATCATAACTTTGCTCTGTAAGCACTTCGTCTTCAAGCGCATCAACTTCATCATCAACATCAGCAATAACAGTGCCCATGCGTAAAACCAAACGATCGGCAAGGCTTTCAAGAAAATCACCTGGCCCAATGGGACCATCACCGACAAGTGTCGCCTGTCTTAGGTCGTCAACTGCCATAATGCGTCTATGCCTTAAGGTTATGATGCGCTTGGCATCAATCCAAAAGCGAATAGAAACCATATCTTCAGGGTCGGTGTTTGGATTGAGATTAACACCGCGCAGAATGATGAGCATGCCATCTTTGTGCACCAAGCTTCTTGGCCGCGTCTCTCCTGCTGTTAGTGCATCCAATATGATAGGGTCAATGCCACTCTCATCATACAACCAGCTTTGTGTGTCAGCACCAGTATAATCCAAATGAAGCCATAATGTGCCTTGATCAGGTTGCCATCCTTTGATGCTATCCCAATCCAATGGTTTGCCACCACCGTTCCCATCCAGTGCAAAAGCGAAAATAAGCCCAGTATTATCAGTCATCCTTGAACTCCTTTTCAAAGTGGAACGGGCATCATGACCGTACAATTTGATCTCGACATAGGATGCTCGGAGGGGGGATATGATAGCAGATGCGTTATTTTAACCACTTGAACGATTTTTTTAGAAACGAAAACCCACCACCCATGACACATTCACCATGAGCGAGAATGATATTTTCTGGCTTCCAGTCAAGCATGGTATTAAGTAAGATGCCTGTCATCCATGCAATGGGGTGAAAGTTTTCAGTCAAGTCAGTTAGAATCAAAGTTTGTGAACGATTATGGAAAAAGACCACCTCTTCCATAACCTGACTACCCTGAAACATGGTTTGTTTGATGTCTGCTTCCCATTCTTTTTCTGGCATGGCTGATAATTCCTTGGTGAAGTGAATGTATTGTCTTTTTTTCTTTAACCCAGAGGAGGCATAACATTTTGCTTTGGGGTAGGTCGCTGTCCATTCGCTCAAATACAGATGAAGTAAATGTTTCAGCTTGAGGGTTGTAGCCTTAAGCTGTGTCTAGAAATGTTATCCAGCGCAAAACATAAAGTAAAATCGGTTTAGCGCTTTGTTATATGCTTTATTCACTAACAATCGCTTTTTTTATTTGAGCAATGTAATCAGAAAAATATTTATTATCATTCTTAACAGGCAAACTGAACCGACTAATCACATACACCTTGTTCTCTTTTGATAGTAGAAGTAAATATATGCCATTTTCACTAAGGTGGATTGGGCAAACTGCTTTTGGTTGTTCGTGTTTAGGTTTGCCTGATATTGAATCACCTTCATTAAGGTCACCTTTGATGCTTTGGATTACTGTGGCTTTGAATGATTCAAGAGGTTTATATATATACTTATCTGAGTGAAAGGATTTATTTATTTTCGCGATAACAATATAATCGTATTCGTTAAAATCAGTCATAGGGTAAGTCTTTCCAAGCATTGCTTCTTTACATGCCATAGATAGGGCGGGGGTAAATAGCACAAGTAAAGTTATTGATATTTTAGCGAATTTATTCATGTGTCCCTATTGTGAATAATGCCCGAAATTCGAGGGGAAATCATGGCCGAGTTGAACGGTTTTGTGAACGCTTGGTTCATATGTTTTTATGGTAATAAATCAAATCAAAGCCGTTCATATAATGAACGATGCTATTGGTTTCTTTAAAACCAGCTCTTGTATACAGCGATGCAGTCTTCTGATTAAGCGTATTCAACCTTATAACATTGCAACCTAAGGCTTTGGCTTTGTCTTCGATAGCACACAGGAGTTGATGGCCGTAGCCATTATTTCTATATTGAGTCTCCACATATAGCTGGGTAATAAAAAACAGGTTGAGTGATTTATAGCCCATAATGCTACCTATGATATTTCCGACTTTATCCTCAAATGAGCAAAACGCCTTTATTGGCTTTTCGCCGTTCATTTGTGCAACACCATAAGACGTTATTGCATCAGATAGATGTTTTTCTACCGCTTCATTCTTTTGCTCTGGTGTGATTTATAAAATGAGATACTACCTTTTGCCAACTTAAAAAAGGCGGCGTTTCCTTTTCCAATATTGAGCATTATTCTTTAACATAAACAGCTAAATAAGTAGTTGAAGCTTGTCCTATCCCTAAACAACCAGGTTGTTGAACTTGAAAAACAGAATGGAATTTATACCCTTCAGAAGCTTTAGATTCGAAGCGATTTTCTAAAGATGAAATAGCCTTATCAGAAAATTCTGCACCAATTGATTCTATTTTATATTGCATTGTTTTTTCTCCTTTTTTATGGAAAGTCAATTCCACCATTTTTGGGTTTGCAGCGTTGAAGTCTTTTTACTGTCATTATGGCTCCGCTAAGGAAGCCGTGCTTTCGAATTGCTGCCTCACTATAATGAGAGCAACTAGGTTCAAAAACACATCTATTTCGGATGTTAAATGGTACAAAGTGGCGGTATGCACGCAGAAATAAAATTGACCACTTAACTATTAATGGCCTTTGAGGCAAATCAAGAGCCGCTATTTCAGAGTCAGCTTGCGTTGTGCCAGTTAATTTTCGCTCAATAGAGGGGCGATTTTTTTCATCCACATTGAACTCATAACTATCATTTTTCATTCCAAGTCCTATTGCATGTCTAACTAAATATGAGTAGCTAATTTCTCCCAAGATATGCTCCTATCCGTGGATGTACTTTACATGATATTATAAATAAAAGTCTAAACATTGAGAGAATGGATAATCCGCAACCCGATAATAGATTAGAGTTGAAAAGGTTGATTTTGTCAATGTTTGTGATTTGTCTCTTGAGCAGTTTGGGTTTCTCGTCCATGCTTGCTTTTATGAGACAAGCACAAACTTTACTGCACATCCCATGTCAGGGGCGAGGCATGATGAATATCACTTCAAAGCTGCAAGCTTGGCTTGCCGAGACAGGCTTGCAGACAGGGCAGGTGACTGTTTTTGTGCAACATACCAGTTGTTCCTTGATGATTCAGGAGAATGCTGATCCTGATGTGTTGACAGATATGGAAACTTTTCTGGCTAAACTTGTTTTGGATGGTGATCCTGCTTTTCTGCACCGAGATGAGGGAGATGATGATATGGCAGCACATATCAGAACTGCGCTGACTCAAACATCGTTGACCATTCCGGTGAAGCAAGGGCGGGCAGCACTTGGCACATGGCAAGGGCTTTTTCTTTATGAACATCGGTATGAACCTATGCAACGGCGTGTGCTGTTGAATGTGATTGGGGAATAAATGAAATATACCATTCTTAACAAACAATTATTACATCAAGGCTTCTTTAAATTTGAAGGCTTTAAAGTGCAACATGACCGCTTTGCGGGTGGCACACTCACTGTCCAACGCGAGTTGCTGGAGCGTGGTGATGCTGTGGCGGTGTTG
>JAJFLD010000112.1 GCA_021772875.1 Ghiorsea sp.
TGGGCACAGCTGAGGCCCTTCAATTCGAAACAGAAGACAAAATGATACAACAACAACTGGATGTCATCATCTCCGCAGGGGAGCGTGGCTCAGATATGATCACTGATTTACTACAAAGCAGCAGTAGTCGTCATAATAAAGAACAAGCACCCTACACCGATATCCTACCCATGATACAAAGCATCACCGAACTACTGCGCCTACAACTACCCGCTCAAATCAAACTCAACTATGAAATAGATGAAAATCTCCCTCATGTGAAAATTAATATTACCCACCTCGAACAAATTCTTTTAAATCTTATCAACAACGCATCACATGCCATTGATGGTAAAGGTGAAATTACAATTGATGTGCATAAATATGCTAGTGCTACCCACTTCCCCAACCAAGAAGCCATACAGATTACGGTATCTGATAATGGTTGTGGTATTTCAGAGCAGGATTTGGCACATGTTACTGATAATTTTTGGAGCACACGCAAAGATGAAGGTGGTACGGGATTGGGTCTTGCTATGGTCAAACGTGTGGTTGGAAACCATCAAGGGAAACTAGACATCACCTCAAAAGAAGGTCTCGGCACCCAAATCCATGTGTATTTGCCAGCCAAATATCGGGATGGGATAGTCTATAAAAATAATATAGCAGTTGTTCCCAAGAAAGAAGCCAAACAAAAACGACCTGCCTCGTCTGTAAAAGCAGACATGCTGTTACCTTGCACCATTCTACTCGTCGATGATCAGCCTGATGTCTTACAAGTACACAAATTACTGCTCCAAGCTATGGGACATCATGTGTTGCCTGCCTTTTCAGCCAAAGAAGCTCTGCAAATCTTTGCTGAAAAACGAAACGCCATTCAATTGCTTATCACCGACTTTAAAATGCCTGAAATGGATGGCATTGATTTATCAGAGGCCCTGCATCAGCTCAAGCCTGATTTACCTAAACTGATGATAACCGCTTATGGTGAAACAGAGAAATTACAACATGCACAACGCTTAAACCTGACAATGGTACGAAAACCAAGTAATTATAAAAAGTTGTCTGCTGCCATTCAAGAAATCCAAAGTAA
The DNA here is from genome assembly GCA_021772875.1 of Ghiorsea sp. Lineage (GTDB taxonomy): Bacteria > Pseudomonadota > Zetaproteobacteria > Mariprofundales > Mariprofundaceae > Ghiorsea. The sequence goes on from JAJFLD010000112.1 coordinate 1,073, forward strand.
AAATTCTGATATTTTTAAATGATTTTTTTCTTAATTGCAGAAACACCATCCCCCTCTTATAGTGCAGCGCTTATGTATCAAACTAGGTAACATCAAGTTCTAAAAAATCAGAGGTAAAATAAGCATGGCAGTTCAACGCACACTCTCAATCATCAAACCAGACGCAGTCGCAAAAAATGTTATTGGTGACATTATTCGTCGTTTTGAAGAAAATGGATTATCCATTATTGCAACAAACATGACACACTTAAGCGCAACCCAAGCTGGTCGCTTTTACGCTGTTCATGCCGAGCGCCCTTTCTACAAAGACTTGTGCGATTTCATGAGCTCTGGTCCAATTTTAGCTATGGCTTTAGAAGGCCCGAATGCAATAGCTCTTAATCGTCAATTGATGGGCGCAACCAACCCTAAAGAAGCTGAAGAAGGCACAATTCGTGCAGATCACGCTGATTCTATTGATGCCAATGCAGTTCATGGTTCAGACTCTGAAGAAAATGCAGCGATTGAAATCAATTTCTTTTTCTCAGATCTAGATTTAAACAGCCGTTTATAATCCAATGGTTGAAAAGACTTCTGCCCCAGAAATTCAACAAAACAAAAGCTCAAAAGAAAAACAACTGCCCGAGCAAACACGTGTTCGTCGGGAAAAACTCAACGCCATGCGCGAAGTAGGCAATGCCTACCCAAACACATGGCGCAGCGACACTACACTTAAAGCTATTCATGCTGAATTTGGATCTTTAAACAAAGACCAAATGCAAGAAAAAGCCGTAGAAGTCACTGTTGCTGGGCGTTTGATGGCGCATCGTGTGATGGGCAAATCAAGTTTTGTTAAAATTCAAGATAAGGAAAGTGAAATTCAACTCTTTCTTAATCGTGATGCATTGGGTGCAGAAGTCTATAATCCAACCAAAAAATGGGACTTGGGTGATTTGATCGGGGCAAAAGGTACGCTTTTCGTCACACAAACAGGCGAGCTTTCACTTAAAACTTCAACCGTGAGCATCATTACCAAATGTTTGCGCCCGCTCCCTGAAAAATGGCATGGTTTAAGCGACATTGAAACACGTTATCGTCAGCGGTATGTTGATTTGATGGTTACACCTGAATCACGCAACACTTTTCGTATGCGTTCTCAGATTGTTTCTTTGCTAAGGCGTGGGTTAGAAAACCTTGATTTCATGGAAGTGGAAACACCCATGTTGCAAACCCAAGCAGGTGGAGCTGCAGCAAAACCTTTCACCACCCACCACAACGCTTTAAACATGGAATTGTATCTGCGCATTGCCCCCGAATTATACCTTAAACGTTTACTCGTTGGTGGTTTCGAGCGTGTGTTTGAAATCAATCGCAATTTCAGAAATGAAGGGCTTGATGCCACGCACAACCCTGAATTCACTATGGTAGAATTCTATCAGGCCTATGCAGATTTTAATAATGCCATGGATACCACGGAAACACTTATCCGTGATATCGCAAAAGAGACCAAACAAACCCAAGTCACTTGGGAAGGTGTTGATCTCGATTTCACCCAACCCTTCAAGCGCATACGCTTAGATGAATCTGTGTTTGAATTTCGACCAGATTTGCGTGGCCATGCCAATGACAAAGCGCTCTTGGCAACCGTATGTTTACAAGAAATTCCCGACATCAAACCATTAATCACCTGGAAAGCTGGCCATTACCTTCTTGCTTTATTTGAAGAGCTTGTCGAACCAAAACTAGCCCAACCCACTTTTATTACCCATTATCCTATTGATGTTTCCCCGCTTGCAAGGCGAAACAATGACGATGAAACAGTCGCCGATCGTTTTGAGTTGTTTGTGGCAGGATGTGAGTTAGCCAATGGTTTTTCAGAGCTCAATGACCCTGATGATCAACGCGGTCGTTTTGTCGCCCAAGCTCAAGCCAAAGCTGCTGGTGACGATGAAGCAACTGGTGTAGACGAAGATTATTTGCGTGCATTAGAATTTGGCATGCCTCCTGCTGCGGGCGTGGGCATTGGTGTTGATCGTTTGGTGATGATGCTTACCGGACAACATTCAATTCGTGATGTGCTCCTATTCCCACATATGAGACCCGAATAAAAATACGTACCACGAGGTTTCTATGAGTGCCGAGAAAATTATGGTCACCAAGTTGGTGACAGCACAAGCCAATGAACGTGTTCAGGATGTCTTTTTGCGCATGCGAAAAGCTAAACTACGCATGTTGCCTGTACTTGATAACCAAAGACACATTGTGGGCGTTATTTCTACCTTTTCAGTGATGGAACATATCGTTCCTGATTATTTACATAATGGTGATTTGGAGCAAATTTCTTATGCCCCAGATATGGGTATATTACGTAAACATTATAAAGAAGTCGCAGCGCAAACCGTGGATAAAGTTATGAATCCAACCCCGCTGCTTGTGCAAAATACCGAATCGGTACTTTCTGTAGCGGCGGCACTCTCATCCTATGGACGCCACGAATACGCAATGGTTGTTGATAAGAAAAACAATCTGCTTGGTGTCATCTCTGCTGGCGATATTTTAGACGCCCTAGACCAAAGCTCAATAGGAGTGAATGATGCATAATACAGCAACACATCAAGCCAGTGTCATGTTTGGGCTAGATCCCACATGGGTTGCCGTTTCCATTTTACTGGTTGTATATGCCTTTATCATGGCTGAAAAATTTAATCGTGCTGTATTATCGTTATTGGGCGCTGGTTTGATGGTGCTTTGTGGCGTCATTACCCAACAACAAGCTGTAGCTGGCATAGATTTCAATACGATTGGTTTGCTCACTGGCATGATGGTGATTGTAAGCATCAGTCAAAAAACGGGCATGTTTCAATATGTCGCTATCAAAGCCGCAAAAGTTGTAAAAGGCCAACCATGGGGCATTCTGGTCATGCTCTCCATCGTTACCGCTGTGTTTTCTGCCTTTCTAGATAACGTAACCACGGTGCTTTTGATTGCACCTGTCACCCTGCTTATTACCGATGCGTTGGATGTTCGCCCTTACCCCTATTTGTTTGCACAAATTTTTGCTTCAAATATTGGCGGTGCTGCCACATTAATTGGTGATCCTCCAAATATCATGATTGGATCTGCTGCAAAATTAAGCTTTATGGATTTCATGCTTAACCTCGCACCCATTACACCAATCATTTTCCTCATCACTTTAGGTGTCATTTGGTTCATGTTTGGTCGTGATTTGCGTGCAACAGATGAAAAACGTGCTTTGATTATGCAATTCAATGAAAACGAAGCGCTTAAGGACATCCCCTTATTAAAGAAAAGTTTATTTGTACTCTTTGCTGTCATTGGTGGATTTTCAGTTGCACATTCATTTCATTTAGAGCCTGCAACCATTGCCATGTTTGGTGCCGCTCTTTTGTTACTGCTGCAAACATTTGGCAAGTCTGTACACGAAAAAGATCATGCTTACGAAGGTGTCATGGCTGAAGTAGAGTGGACAACTATTTTCTTCTTTGTTGGTTTGTTTATTGTGGTTACAGGTGTGGAACACACCGGTGTCATTGCCATGTTAGGACAAAAAACAATTGAACTTACCAACGGCGACTTCAATGCTACAGTAGGTGCAATCCTTTGGGTTTCGGCCATAGCTTCGGCCTTGATTGACAATATTCCTTTTGTTGCCACCATGATTCCTTTAGTGCACAGCATGGCTCCCACTTTTGGTGGCCCTGAGGCGATTGTGCCCATTTGGTGGGCGCTGGCGCTTGGCGCATGTTTAGGCGGTAATG